>CAYMYS010000051.1:0-20140 GCA_964394725.1 uncultured Syntrophaceae bacterium | reverse complement strand
ACCCCGCAATGGCCGCGAAGACGGATTCCATGCTCAGGAGTATCGCCGCATGTGCAGGATGGGCCTTTTTCTGCGCCACGACCTGTAGTGTGTATGCTATGCCCACCGATAAAATGCCTCCGTAGAGAATGGGAATGGCGGCCGAATAGATATTAGTAATTGACAGGGGCTCATAGAAAGCAGCCGTCACAAGACTCAAAATCGAACAGGCAACATACTGAAAGAAGGCAAGCTTAAATGAATTGAATTGGGGAGATAGCCACCCGATTATAAGCACATGACCGGCCCAGAAAAAGGCTCCTAGAAGGACAAGGAAATCGCCGTATCCCATCGTAAACTGGGCGGTCACACTGAGAAGATAGAGTCCGAATGCGGCAAGAAAGGCACCGATCCAGGTCCCGGCAGTGGTTGTCTGCCTGAATAAGAGCCCCATAATGGGAACTATGACGACATAGAGGCCAGTAATAAAACCCGCATTCCCCGCCGTTGTGTAGACGATGCCCACCTGTTGAAGTGAGGCGCCCGCAAAGAGGCATGCTCCGAGCATGATTCCACCGAAAATGGTGACGCCTCTGCCGGCAGGCTTCACTCCTGAAGGGTCCCTGCCATTGCTGACTTTATTGCTCATAATCAGGGGCAAAAGTACGAGGCTTCCCAGGGCAAAACGGATTCCGTTGAAGGCAAAGGGCCCCACAAAATCCATTCCCACACGCTGAGCCACAAAGGCGGTCCCCCAGATGATTGCTGTCACGAGGAGCAGTCCATCAGACCTCCACTCGGGGTCAGATCTCACCATTTGACATTTCCTTTCATTCCTTCTCTCCCGCCCTTGTCAAGTCTGCCGGGAAGATGAAAAGATTACACTGTTCTTCAAAACAAAACCCCGCCAACTTTCTCATCGACGGGGTTTTGAAGTGTATCCATAGTGTGCCTTGTACATTCTTGATTATCTTATGTCAAGCCAATATACAAAGCACTCTTTTGGTCTTTTATGCGGCGCTCTTCCTCTTCTCTCTTCCGAAAAGCATGTGAATGGCAAAAAAGGCGGCAAAAAGAAGTACGCCTGCGAGATGGAAGGTAACGCCGGGCCAGAAAAGAAGCCCCGCCGCCGCGCCGCACATAATTCTCTTCAGTATATTGACGTGACGCCGGTAATGTCCTTCCAGCAATATCGCCATTGCAAAGAGGCCGATTCCCGTGGCAATGGTAGTTTCTAAGGCCATCGTTACCGTACCCGTAAATATGAGGGGTGTATAGACTATCAAAATGGGGATGACATACATGCCCGAGGAGAGTTTCCATCCCTGCATTCCCGTTTCGAAGGGTTTGCTCTTGGCAATTCCCGCGGCGGAATAGGCCGCCAGACAAATGGGCGGAGTCACATTGGCGAACTGCGAAAACCAGAAGATCATCAGATGAGACGCCAGGAGTCCCGCGCCCAGCATGGTCATAGCGGGCGCAGCGAGAACGGCAAGGGTGATATAGGATGCAGTAACGGGGAGCCCCATTCCCAGGAAAATTGCCGCTATCATTATCAACAAGATGGTAATGATCAGGCTTCCCCCGGATATCATCTGGATGATCATGGAAAATTTAATCCCCATACCGACGAGGAGGACGACGCCAATGATAATACCGGCGCAGAGGAGAATGACCGCCGTCGACACCATATTCTCGGCGCCCATCGCCAGTGCGTCAAGTATGTCTCTCCAGCCCATCCTCGTATGCTTATTCAGCCAACTCGAAACGACGATAGCCACGATTCCCGCACAGGCAGAATAGGTCGGCGTGAAACCGTAGATGAGAAATCCCATGAGAACGATGACGGAGACGAAAAAGTTCCACCCCTCCTTGATGACATCACGGAAACGGGGAATATCCTCTTTAGCCATCGGCTTCATCCCCATTTTCTGGGCCTCGAGGTGGACCATAAAGGCAACGCTCATGAAATAGAGCATCGCCGGTATGAAGGATACGGCCACGATGGTCAGGTAGGATATCTGTGTCCATTGGGACATGATGAAGGCCCCTGCACCCATAATGGGCGGCATGAGCTGTCCTCCCGTCGATGCCGCGGCCTCTACGCCGCCGGCAAACTTAGGCTTGAATCCCACGTCCTTCATAAGAGGTATGGTGATCGATCCCGTGCCGACAACGTTGGCAACAGCACTTCCCGAGACGCTTCCCATCATGCCGCTTCCGAAAACGGCCATCTTTGCCGGTCCTCCGATGCTCCGTCCCATTACCGATGTGGCGAGACGCAGTATAAATTCACCGGCTCCCGATTTAAGCAAAAAGGCAGCGAAGAGAACGAAGAGAAAGACGAAGGTCGACGATATCGTTGCAATGGTCCCGAAGATGCCGTCGGGGGCGAAGTACATCCGGTAAAGGAGCCGTTCGAGACTGACGCCGGGGAAATGCCATAATCCGCCCATGTGTCTTCCCAGAAAGAGTGCATAGAGCATGAATAGAAGCGCGAGCACGGGGATAAGATATCCCGAAGCCCTCCTCGTTATCTCCAACATAATGATAAGGGCAATCCCTGCGGCAAAGAGGTCGATTATAGTGGGGACCTCGTTTCGGGCGTGGAGAGCGTCTTCAAAGAGAACCAGATATATTCCCAATGCAAATGCGAGTATTCCAAGGAAAACGTCTATCTTGAATGTCTTTGCGGGATTTTTCTTGAAAAAGGGATATAAGATAAATGCCATAAAGACAATAGCACCAAAGTGTACGGCATTTCGCTGGATCTCGGGCATGATACCTATTGTATTCACCCAGAGGTGAAAAAGGGACGTCGCTATTGCAAACCAGTAGATGAAGATCTTCATCTTTCCCGTCAGTTTACGTTTAACGGCCAGGGTCTCCCCGGAATCATCTCGTTCAACGGATTCTACTTTTTGTATTTCCTCATCTGCTACTTTCATATATCTTCCTCTGAAAAGGGGTATCCTCTTGGAATGAGCCTGTCAAGCCGTTATGGTGACACGACGCGCTTGACCATAACGCATATTCATAAACTATTTTGCAGCAGTCCTGCTGCCGTTTGTATGGAAAAACTGAAAAGTGGCTTATGCATAGAAAGTCGGTGGCGATAAAAATCGCCACCGACCTTGTGATAATCCTTTATTTGGCCATCAATGCCGCCGGAATCTCTATTCCCGATTCCTTATAGTATTTTGCAGCACCCGAATGAATCGGAGCGGGAAGACCCGCTATCGCTTTGTCGAGTTTCATTGCCAGGGTAGCCTTGTGGATATTGTGCAGGAAGGGCAGATTTTCATAAATAGTCTTGGTTATCTTATAGACAGTCTCCTCGGGAACATCGGGCCTGACGGCGAGGAAGTTTGGCTGCGCGATAGTATTGATATCCTTCTTCTGACCCGGATAGGTCCCCTTCTTTACAACAAAGCGGTTCCAGACAGGGAATGCCTTTTGAACCTGCTTGACCTGATCGTCGGTAAAGTCGAGCACCTGAACCTTTTTGGTCCCAAGTTGGGCATAGAGCATTGTAATAGCCGCAACGGGAGGACCGCCCGGAATATTTGCACCGACGATGCGCCCGTCAATCATTGCAGATGCAGAGGGGTTATAGCCCAGAAACTCCATGGTGAAGTCCTTGTCCACGTCGATGCCGAGACCTGCCAGGATCGTTCTCCCCGAACCTTCAGTTCCGCTTCCGCGTTTTCCGATGGAGAATTTCTTGCCAAGATCCTTGAGATCCATGATGGTTCCCGATTTGACATACTTGTTGAGAAGGGCGAAATGCTCGATATTTTCCCAGAGCATCGTAATGGACTGGAACCCCTTAAAGGCTTTGCCCTCATACATCCCCAGACCGTTGTAGGCCTGCGCGCCAAAAAGACCCTGGAGAATGGCAAGTTGGCACTCATTGTTCTTCAGCATCTGGACATTCTCACCGGAACCGGCGGAATTGATCGCCGTTGCCGTTATCTTGTCCGTGCGGGCGAGTTTTATGCTAATGAGGGTTCCAATTGCAACACCCACGGGATAGTAGGTGCCGCCCGTTGTGGCTGTGGCGATGATAAGACTTTGTTGTGCGGTTGCGGCTTTGGAATCTTGCATCGTAAAGCAGAATACCAAGCTTACTGCCAGAAACAATACCAGAAATCTTTTAATCATAACTCTCTACCTCCTTCAATAAAATTACGTTAATGGTAAAACTTCACTAACTAAAGCAAACGCATTACTCATACCGGCAGGGCAAAAACTGCAAATAAACAGTTGCACTATGCCAACCGGCATAATCGGAATTTTTAAATGAAGATTTATAAGTCAAAGTTA
The DNA here is from genome assembly GCA_964394725.1 of uncultured Syntrophaceae bacterium. Classification (GTDB taxonomy): domain Bacteria; phylum Desulfobacterota; class Syntrophia; order Syntrophales; family UBA2210; genus JAFGPZ01. The sequence goes on along the minus strand of CAYMYS010000051.1, from coordinate 15,835 downwards.
AGAAATTAAAGGACATATTATTAGGGATCCGTCCTCATTAATACCAATATCAGAGCAACAAAAGCACTATATGTCCACAAAGAATTTAACTGGTTTGTATGGAAAAGAAGCAAATACTATGTGGGGTGTGTTATCGTAACCTATGGTTAATGTCAAGATAATAATCTATCATATACACTATAGCTACCCGCTTCATATGAAGACATAACGCATGTCAAAATAACAATGCTTCATGTGATCCATAACCAATCGAGGCGTGAGAAAACAGGGCATGGGTAAAGGATAATTCGGGCTTGCATATCGATTGTCGGCAGGGTATTTATACAGCATTCATCATCAACGGGATGACATGAGTAGAATCATATGAAGAGAGCGCTGGAAGGAATCAGGATTGTCGACTTAAGCCATGTACTTGCCGCACCCACCTGCACCATGTTTCTCGCTGATCTGGGCGCCAAAGTCATTCATGTTGAGCCCTTCCGCGGCAATGACGCCAGGGAATTCGTGCCCTATGCGGGGGGCAAGAGGGATCTCAACACAAGCGGATACTTCATAAGTTTCAACAGAAACAAGAAGAGCATGGTCCTTGACCTGAAGAATGAAGAGGGCAAGCGGAACTACCCTATTCGCCCATAAACACAATCAAGGACCTCTGCGAGGACCGACATATCGCCCACCGCAAGATGCTTGTGGAAATAGATCAGCCGAGAGCGGGCACAATGAAGATCATCGGTTCTCCCATAAAACTCTCCGAAACACCGGGAGAAGTCTATGCGCCTGCCCCCCCTTCCGGGCGAACGTTCAGAGTGGGTTTTGCGCGATATTCTTCATCATTCTTCTGAAGAATTAGAAGCGTTGAAGAAGGGAAAGGTTATAAACGACACCGTTTGAGGGGCTCTATTTCACCAAGTTACCACGTGTGCCTTTTACGCCACACTGCCGGATTCCTGTGGGATCGAGTGAGTCACCCCCCTTTATCTCTTTCACTTTAGATTATCCTCCTCTCTGTCGGTGATAATGAAAGGATTTGCTGTGCACACAAGAAATGAACTCAGGCTCTTTTCGGAAATCATGAAGGCAACCTTCATCAGAAGACCAAATCGTTTTGTCGTGGAATGCTTCCTCGATGGGCAGGTGACGGCGGCATACATGCCCAATCCGGGCAGGCTCTGGGAGCTCCTCCTTCCGGGAAGCACACTCTATCTGGCCGACGCAGGAAGGGATACAGACAGGAAATATCGTTATACTGCAGTAGCCGTCGTCCGCGACAACACACCCATCCTCCTCCACACACATCTTTCAAATAACGTGGTTCGATGGCTCATTGAAAAGAGGAAACTCCCCGGTTATGAAGATGCGACGATTGTGAAGGCCGAAGCAACGGTGGGGGGAAGTCGTTTCGACTTCCTCCTGGAAAAGGATGGAAAACCCTTTTACCTGGAGGTCAAGTCCTGCACTCAGTTCGGGCAGGAAATCGCCATGTTTCCCGATGCGGTAACGGCGCGTGGACGAAAGCACCTTATAGAACTCTCCCACCATGCAAAAGAGGGAACCCCCGGTGGCGTTGTCTTTCTCGTTCACTGGTCCCGGGCAAATTATTTTCTCCCCGACTACCATACGGACCTGGAATTTACGCGCACGCTTCTCAAAGTGAGGAAACACATTCTCATAAAGGCCCTTGCCGTCGGATGGAATCATGATATGGTCATGGACAGAGATATCCGGGAGCTTACGATTCCCTGGCATATAGCGGAGAGGGAGGCAAAGGACGGCGGAAGTTATATGCTGATCCTGAAATTAAAAAGAGACAGGACTATTGATGTGGGAAAACTGGGAACCCTTTTCTTTCAAAAGGGTTACTACATCTACATCGGTTCGGCCAAAAAGAATCTTAAAAAAAGGATGGAACGTCACCTTAGAAAGAGAAAAAACCATTTCTGGCATATCGATTACCTGAGAGACAAGGCCGATGACTGCACCGCCCTCCCGGTGCGCACGACAGACGATTTGGAGTGTCAACTGTCCAAGGCAATCGGCACAATTACACCCCGTGCAATCCCGGGATTCGGTTCATCGGACTGCAACTGCCCGTCACATCTCTTTTATATGGACCATAATCCCCTGAAAGACGCCTCTTTTATCGACACCCTTCTCCACTTCAGGATGAACCGCCTTCATGGACATTTGACGCAATAACCCCCATAATACACGCCATATAGCCTCTTTTTTTCTCCCTCTTCAGACAAAAAGGGTGTCAATTAACGCTGACCAGCCAATGTGTTGTGGCTTTTTACAGGTTAATGTTGGAAAATAACAGACAATAAAATTATATATAAAAAAACTTTTCCTAATAAATGTTGACATTCTCAATATTTTATTTTATGAATATTACAGAAACTTTTTACGTGTAAGTACCGGACAGGGGTGTAATCCATGTCCGTTGTACCTGTAAGTTGGAAATCGACATTTTGAGGTATAGAAGTGAGCCACTACGTCAAGCAGAATGTAAGGGTTTTTCTTTTTGTTCAAGTGCGATCCGACTGAGAAAATTTTATAGAAAGGAGGATCTCGCCGATGGCAGAAGGAACAGTCAAATGGTTTAACGAGAGAAAAGGCTTCGGGTTCATCGAAAAGGATGAAGGTGGTGATGTATTTGTTCATCACAGCGCTATTGAAGCAGAAGGGTTCAGAACACTCTACGAAGGCCAGCGTGTAAGCTTTGAAATTGAGCAGGGAAACAAGGGACCGGCAGCTGTAAGCGTCAAACCCCTATAGAGATTTTTTAGGGATGAAGAGGTACTCTGCTGTGGAGTACCTCTTTTTTATTGTGAAACTGGAAGATGCCGCCGTGGACGTGCAACACACAAGCCAAGCTCTACCCCTTTGTAGATAAGAATGTTGCCGGCATAGTACAAGGCCTTCAGTGGTTATCCAAACGTGGAATAATGCGGATAATCAGACAGTGATCACTCACAACAAATAATCGCACCACAAAGAAAAGGATACATAATGCAAGCCAACAAATTGTACGTAGGCAATCTCAGCTTTTCCGTCACAACGGACGATCTCACGGAACTCTTTTCCCAACATGGAACAGTAATAGAAGCAAAAATCATAGAGGGAAAAGGCTTCGGCTTCATCGAAATGGAGACTCAGGCGGAAGCGGAAGGGGTACGGAAAGAGCTTGACGGGGCCCTTCTAAAGGGGCGTAACCTGAAAGTCAATCCCGTCAGTCCACCCAAAAAGACTCGCGGAGGCGGTAAACGACGCTAGGAGTTCATTTTTTATGTCTCATGTCATCTCGACGGAAGGGAGAGATCTTTCTAACATATCTTGATAAGTAAGATTTCTCACTCTCCTCGAAAAGAAATCTGTGCACGGGTGTTTACGAAATACTTTGCTGGATATATTTCTTCAATTATCGGCAGCATTTTCTTCTTTGTTTCATCTTATTATCCATTTCAGAGATTGATTCTGTCTGTTTTATGTGATGTAAAAGGTCATCGACTATAGCGAGGTGTTTTGTGGATGTGAATCGTGAACATGCCCATATAACAAAGGTAGTCCTCAATCTTGACCATCTAACTCATAATATGTCCCTGCTCCAGGACCATGTCGGTAAACGTCCGCTCTGGCCTGCTATCAAGGCGAACGGCTACGGCCACGGCGCTGAAATTATCGGTCGTCATCTCGTGAACCTTGGATACGGGACATTATGCGTCGCCCATGTATCGGAAGCCATCGAACTGACGGAATCGGGCATCGAGGCAAAGTTAATCGTCCTTTCCCCCACACTTGCGGAAAAGAGCGAATATTTTGTGCAATATGACTTTGAGGCCGTCGTCTGCACCACCGAAATGGCGCAGGCACTGTCCAGTTCCGCTTCCAAAAGGGGGAAGAAGATTCCCATACATCTCAAGGTCGATACGGGCATGGGACGCGTGGGAGTCAGACCGGATGAGGTGGTAGATTTTCTGGAGAAGTGTCGTGATTATCCGGGTATTCATGTAAAGGGGATAATGAGCCACTTCCCACGTGCCGACGAAGAAGACAAGAGTTTTTCCATGGCCCAGATAGAGATTTTCCAAAAGGTCAGGGAGGCATCCAGTGGATACGGCGTCGAGATGTATCACTTCGCCAATAGTGCGGCAATCTTCGATCTCCCCGATGCCTACTTTGATGCAGCCCGCCCGGGAATATCCATCTACGGCCTCAAACCATCACCCACAATCGCGAATCCCCGGGTCAATGAACTGAAGCCAGTGCTTGAATGGAAGACAGGCATCACCTTTCTGAAAGAGGTCCCCATCGGCACGAGCCTCAGCTACGGACATATTTTTCATACGGAACAGCCCTCGCTGATCGCATCCATTCCCCTCGGATATGGCGAAGGCATGAGTCGTCTCCTATCGAACCGCTTTGAACTGCTGGTACATGGAACCAGATGCCCTCAGGTGGGAAGAATCTGTATGGATCAGTGTCTCGTCGATGTAACCGCCCTGAGGGGGCGCGTAGCGCCGGGCGACGAAGTGGTAATCATCGGGAAACAGGGGAATGAAGAAATTACGACCGATGAGCTTGCCGAAAAGCTGGGGACCATCAACTATGAAATCGTAACGAACATATCACGACGCGTACCCCGGATCGTCAAACAATGATAGGGCACTATATTTCGGGGACAGTCACCAACTGCCCGAATTCGAGTCACTCGCGTAAGGCGAGAGTCTATAACATGCCGCAATAAAAGATGCCACCTTCAATGCCCCACCTCACTCCCTTCAAGCAATATGAATACGTCTTCAGATGCATACGAAAACACACCATTTGACATAGTGTATTCAGTTACATATAATGTTGCCTCTGTCCAAACAATGGAAACTCCCCCAACCAGTTGCGGGGAATGCGCTCGCCCTTCAGTTCACAGAGCTGTCACATGGTGGCGGCTTTTTGCCCGCATTCTTTTTCACTTGCCTGCCGTCCTTTTTGTTATTCCGGCAATTCCACAATTCTCTCTCCGCTCTCACTATTTCGCTTCGCCGAGTTTTATAAGCAAAAAGATCTGTAATAATCCCTAAAAGAATTCTCATCGGGGCAACGGGCCATTGAGGCCTGACCCTATAATGAAAGGAGGGTATCATGTCATTAGTTACGATTACATCGGGCATCGGGTGCGGTGACAGGAAAATCGCCGGGATCATTGCCGACGGCCTCACATGGGATCTTTTCGACGATGAAAGGCTTCAGACAGAGGCGCAAAAGATGGGCCTCCCTGCGGAGCATATAAAAGGCATAGATGAAAAGGCCCCTGCCCTCTTCACACGTCTTCTCAGATTGAGACCCCAGTCATATCAGGAAGTGATGGAGGCCGTCGTCTACAAGGTAGCCCAGGAAGATAACACCATTATACTGGGTCATGGCGCGCCCTTTCTCCTCCGGGATTTCAATTGCGCCTTTCATGTGCGTATCGAGGCATCTCTGTCATCGCGCATCGAAACGCTGGTGAATAAACAGGGCATCGATCCGAAAACAGCGGAAAAGTTGATCAGGAGAAGCGACAGTGACCGCAAGGGATTCATGCAGTTCGCCTTTAACATGGACTGGAGCGACTCCGCCCTCTACGATATAGTCATCAACAGAGACAAACTGGGCGATGATGGCGTTGCCGAACTCATCCTCGTCATCATGCAATCGGGTGTAATGAACAGCTGCACCTTCACCGATCTCGATTCCATGAAATGCCTGTCGCTGGCAAAAAAGGTTGAAACGGTATTGATGCAGGTTGCCCTCAATCCCAAAAATTTCAATGTAGCAGTTCCGGCCTTCGGCATCGTTCATATCACCGGAACAATCAATGCCCTGGAATCAAAAGATCGCCTCCTCGACGCGATAAAAGCGATCCCGGAAGTAAAAACGGTCACGTCGAGCATAAACCCGGAAAAGATACACGACATCTAACCCAATAGTGTCCAGGTCTCAACATGTGACATCGACAATCTTTTGGGGTAGTCATCCAAACGGCACATTGTGCAAAGAAAATTTCCGCTGTGAAAGGCAAGAATACACTCCCGCAGAAACTCGTCCTGTGGGACATTTTCGATCAAAAAACAGTATCCCGACTACACCAAAAATATTTTTTTCAATCCCCTCATTATTTCCCTTGACAAGCATGACAAAATGCTTTACTTATGCTCGCCTTTTATCACACGGTGCTTTTAATCACCAATGATATCAGGTATATATGGCATATTAATTGCGAGGAACAAGAAAGACATGAAAGCTATGGCCTTACCTGCACTAATGAGGCTTGAAAAAACAGTAATTGCTCAAAAATTTATTTTCTACAACCTTGGGCTCATTTCCCTGGGTTCCATCATCTACGTCTATGGACTGAACAGTATACTTGTTCCCCAAGGTTTCCTTAACGGCGGTATTGTCGGAATATCCATCCTCATCCATTACCTTATCCCCGTGGCAGGCATCGGTTCCATTTATCTATTGCTGAACATACCCTTAGTTTTTATGGGATGGATGCATGTGAGCCGAACATTCATGCTCTATACGCTCTTCGGCATACTCTTTTTTTCAGTCATCACAGCAACTTTTCACCCGAAAGCACTCGTCATCAGTGACCACATCCTTGCCGCATTACTGGCAGGCGTCCTCTGCGGGGCCGGTGACGGCATTATTCTCAGATCGATGGGTTCGGCAGGCGGTCTCGATATCCTCAGTGTGTATCTGAATAAAAAATTCGGGCTTCGCATAGGATCGATCTTTTTTGCCTCCAATGCGCTTGTCCTGACGGCGGGAGCCTTCCTCTATGATGTAGACCGCGCTCTCTACTCGATTGTCTTTCTCTACACCAGTGGACGTGTCATGGACGCAATCATCACGGGATTCAACAAGAGAAAATCGCTGCTCGTCATCTCCGATTACTCACAGGACATTGCCGACACCATCCTCAAGAAAAAGGGACGAGGCGTTACCTTCCTCAATGGAGAGGGGGCCTTCACCCAAAAGGCGAGAAAGGTGCTCTTTACCATCACCACCCTCATTGAACTGCCGAAAATGAAGGAATTGATTCTCTCCATCGATCCCGATGCCCTCATCGTAGTCAACGATACGCTGGAAGTCCTGAGAAAGCAGCACGGTCAGGGCAGAGAATTCTAGCGCAGTCATCGCTGCAACGAGCTTCATGCAGCAATTTTCCATTGAAACAATAAGGGCTTTCTGATTCAGAGATGAGGAACACACCTGTCCTCATCTCTTTCGAAGGGGATTGTAACATGGGACACACCCGTCAGGGGCCAGATGTTTGAAAAGATCGTAGCGCCATAACCACACCCCTTAACAGGCCACTCCTGAAATAGTTTTGACTTTTATATTGCTACCTGTTATTTTTTCCTACGTCGATCAATCAGTCACACAATAATGAAAGGAAACAGTTCGGAATAGTTGAACTGACTATCAAATACATATTTTTTAACAATAATTAATTTGCTTTCTGCAATCTGTGTCTCATTGTCTTCCTACCGCTAATTTCAACGTTAGCCCAATAAATTGCTTTGACATGGTCTTTAATGTGGACTATTATAGCTATACATATCCACATTTCGGAGGTGTAATATGAGAACAATTCAGATGACCCTTGATGATGATCTTGTCGAATCGGTTGACCACGTTTCGAAGCAACTCCACACAAGTCGTTCTGCTTTCACGCGGAAGGCTCTTCGTGAGGCGCTTACCCGCTACAACCTTGAGCAGCAGGAGATCAAGCACCGACAAGGGTATGAACTGCACCCCGTTGCTGCCGATGAGTTTTCGCTTTGGGAAACAGAGCAAGACTGGGGCGACAAATGAAACACGGCGAAATACGTTGGTACACCTTTGCAAAGCCGGATAAAAAGAGACCAATTCTTATCCTGACACGAGATTCCATCCTGGAATATCTTGGTGAAGTAACCATTGTACCCATTACCAGTACGATCCGTGATATACCGTCCGAAGTGTTTCTTTCAAAAACCGACGGCATGCCACGGGATTGTGCTGTCAACTGTGACCACTTGCAGACCGTTTCTAAGGGAAAAATCGGATCATTGATCATTGCCTTACCTCCGGCAAAGATGGTTGATGTTGGGAGATCAATCCGCTTTGCCCTCAATATTTGATAATTAAGCGAAGAAAAGTATTCCTGAAGTTATATTAATTCAAAGTTTAGAACGCTCTGCAAAAACGTCCCCCATTTTCTGTCTATTTTCTGCTATAGCGCATAATCAATATGATAGCTGGACCCGACCCCAGTGTCCACAATAAATACCTGACGCATTTCCTGTTTTTAACGATTGACGTTATTAACGGCATACGTTATCATTATTCCCATGATAAAATCGTTCCGGAACAAAAAGACAGCAAAAATATTCAACAGGCGACTTTCAGGCAAACTACCGCGGAATATTCAGCTTATTGCACGTAAAAAACTGGTAATTCTTGATGCTACACCGGAAATAAATGACTTGCGAATTCCACCGGGTAACCGATTGGAGGCATTGAAAGGTGACCGGAAGGGTCAACACAGCATACGTATAAACGACCAATGGAGAATTTGTTTTAAATGGGTCGATGGTGATGCCTATGACGTTGAAGTGACAGATTATCATTAGTAAGTGAGATATTATTTTCTGCGGTTTTTGGCAGAAAGTAATGTCGTTAACGCATTAGTAAGTTAGAATATACTTTCTGCAGAAAGTATATTCGTGAATGAACTTATCCCGTTTATCGGGATTAGGAGATCGTATGAAAAACAAAGTGCTTCCTCCCATCCATCCTGGTGAAATTCTTATGGATGAATTTTTAGCGCCCATGGGAATCAGTCAGTACCGACTGGCAAAGGATATAAGTGTACCCCCAAGACGCATAAATGAAATTGTGCATGGGAAAAGATCCATTACCGCAGACACCGCACTTCGTCTGGGACGATTTTTTGGTATGTCACCTCAGTTCTGGCTCAACCTCCAGACCCGCTACGATCTTGAAGTGGCCGAGGATTTGCTCGAGAACAGGCTTGATGATGAGGTACATACTCTTCATGCGCAAACAGGTTGATATGTGCTGAGGTTATAAGATCATTTGGGGATAATGCCGGAATTAGCAAAACCCCCAAGTAGCGATTATTTAATACCTTAGGTTTGCCGGCGGAAAAGTATTAACCATTTATCGGGAATGGCAGCATTGCCAAATTCTATAAATGATGATTTACTTAAGTTGCGATATTTTATTTATCGGGAGACTTATAATGAATCTTAGATCTATTAACGTGCAGGAAAAATTTACCAAGTTTACCGATCAGTGGGCACCGAAGATTATTGCCCAGATGAATGACTATCAGTTCAAACTCGCCAAAATCCAGGGCGAGTTTATATGGCACAAACATGACGAGACGGACGAAGTCTTCATAGTCATCAATGGAAAGCTATCCATCGCTTTCCGCGAAGGCACTGTCAATCTGAAGGCCGGTGAAATGCTTGTAATACCGAAAGGCGCGGAGCATAAACCGATTGCCGAAAATGAGTGCAGTGTGATGCTCGTTGAACCCGTAGGGACTCTCAACACGGGAGACGCAGGCGGCGAGCGGACTGTAACAGAAAACGTCTGGATATAAGAACCCACGTTATATAGTCTCAAAAAATTGAGCTATAAAAGGTGATGTTATTGAAGCTCTCCGCAACACATTGCGGGAAATGCCTTCACTGTTTGCTTCAATGGATCAGGTTTGCCGACGAGATATGCATTAACCATGCTGTTGCCGGGAACCGGCACCGGATTTTGGGTGCTGACATGGATGAAACGGGGCACTCGACAGGATTGGCATCAATATTTCCCTGCTGTACGTTCGACGACGAAAGGGGTGGACCGTATCCCGATGCTCCCCTTTTTTACCCATACCCGGCACATTTTCGCCGACTTCCCCTCTGACGACACCAGATGGGGGAGTTCCTCCACGCCCTTTATATCGACAACAAAAAATTCATAGTAGGAAACGCTTTTACTGAAGGGATCGGTGATAAGGATTATCTTTTCCCCATCGTGAGGATGCTTCTCCGGCATTCCCATAAAGGCAATATGGTTGACTCTGAAATCCTGCGGTACCTTGTAGGTATCTATTTCAAACTTGCGCGCCTTTTCCAGCAATTTTTCAACGGCCATGATGTCCTCCTTCGGTATCAATGAAACAGTTGCCCGATCCTTCTATATTTCAAAACACCAATTCCCTGTAAAAGTTAAGGATTCTTCAGTAGTGAACGCATTGAAACCCCGTCACAACGAGCGGGGGAATGCCTTTCATTTTAATCCATAATCTCCGCCAGGCTGCTATTCTTTTTCTTCAGTGCAGACAGCATTACGTCATATCTACGGATCTTGATAATGGCCCGAATTATCAGATATCCACCCAAGACGATGAGGGACGCAGTGATAACCATGAGTGGTATGAGCAGGGCAAGCACCTCCAGGATTGAATAGTATTGTGATGTGACGATGAGAAAACTCAACACGGAAATGGGTAGCGCCATGACGGCGATCCCCGTCCGCAATGACGACAACGACGTTCGCTTCTCTGCCAGAATAAGCTGCGCCTGACTCATACATATACCGTCGTCATTTACCTGAGTCTCAAGTTCCATGTCCATAGCTGCTCCTCCGTAGTATCCGATTTGCTGTTCTTCTTGATAATCGAACCATTTGGACATATAGTACCAAGAATTCTTCAGGAATTCAATTTCTGATAGTCATGCGCAGGGGTTATATTCGATTTTCTTTTTTCTATCGAAAGAGAGAGTATTGACAGAATCGCTTTGATCGAAGTAAAAACCAATCTGTCATTGCCGAGGTGATGACAGCGAAAGGATTATACGATGGAAATTACTCCTCTTGAAAATATCACAGCCGAACTCTGCGATGTAGCCATGGGAAGGCGTCCCGCCGAACTGGTTATAAAAAAGGGCCGGCTGGTGAACGTCAATACACACGAAATTCAGGATGGTGTGGACGTTGCCGTCTATAAGGGCCGTATCGCCCTCGTGGGAGATGCATCGGAATGTGTGGGAAAGGAGACGGAGGTCATCGATGCCTCAGGCTATTATCTCACACCGGGTTTCATGGATGGACATATCCATGTGGAAAGCAGCATGCTGACTGTTTCCCAGTATGGCAATACGGTCGTCCCCCACGGCACGACAGCCATTTTCATGGACCCCCACGAAATAGCAAATGTCCTCGGACTGAAGGGCGTGAAGCTCATGATGGACGAGGCCGAAGAGATCGATCTCAGGGTTTTTGCCACCGTCCCCTCATGCGTCCCCGCTGCCCCCGGTTTTGAAGATGCCGGAGCGGTGATCGGCCCCGCTGAAATAGCAGAGGCCATGCAGTGGAAAAATATTGCCGGACTGGGCGAATTGATGAATTTCCCCGGCGTCGTTTACAGTGACGCCGAAGTACATGGGAGGATCAAGGCAACGCTCAACGCATGCAAGCCGGTAACGGGGCATTTTCCCATCCCCGAACGGGGGGCCATGCTGAATGCCTACGTTGCCGCCGGTATACGCTCCTGCCATGAGTCGGTTCACGCCGAGGATGCAGTCGCAAAGATGCGGCTGGGAATGTACGCCAAGATCCGGGAAGGTTCGGCGTTGCGCGACTTGAAAGACGTCATTCGGGCAATTACGGAATATCAGTTATCGAGTCGCTTTGCCCTTCTCGTCAGTGACGATACACATCCCGACACACTGGTCAAGTTGGGGCACCTGGATCATATCGTACGCCGCGCCATCGAAGAGGGGGTAAATCCCATTACGGCCATTTCCATGGTAACGCTGAACACGGCCGAGTGTTTTCTCATGACCAGGGATTTCGGAAGCATTTCCCCATCAAAGGTGGCTGATATCCTGTTTATCAGCGATCTCACCCGCGTGACGGTGGACAAGGTTATTATCGGCGGGAAAGTGGTTGCCGAAAAAGGAAAGATGGTAGCGGTGCGACCCCCTGTTTCCTATCCCGACTGGTCGAAAAACACAGTAAATGTTGGGAAGACACTGACGAGTAACGACTTCCTTCTGAAAGCCGAGGGGAAAAGGGCCACGGTTCGTGTCATGGAAATAGAGGAGGTCAAGGTAGGGACAAAACACATTACCGTCGAAATGCCCATAGTAGGTGGTAATGTCGCCGCCGACGTATCCCTCGATATCGCAAAGGTAGCCCTCTTTGAACGGCACAAGGCCACGGGGACGCGAGGTATCGGTTTTGTCAGGGGATTCGCTCTGAAGACAGGGGCCGTAGCCTCAACGGTGGCCCATGACTCTCACAATCTATTGATTGTCGGTTGCGACGAAAGGGACATGGCCTTCGCCGGAAACGAACTGGCACGAGCGGGAGGCGGCATGATAGTCGTACGAAATGGTGAAATTCTTGCGCTGCTCAAGCTACCCGTGGCGGGCCTTCTCACGGACCGTCCCGTGGAAGAGGTACAAAAACAGGTTGAAAGGCTCGACAATGCATGGAAGGAGCTGGGCTGCCATCTCGTGTCACCCTTTATGACAATGGCCTTCCTGGCCCTTCCCGTAATTCCGGAACTGCGAATCAGCAATCGCGGACTGGTGGATACACTGGCTTTCAAATTCGTGGATGTCCTTGTGGGGTCACCTGGGTCAGGTCTCAACATTTGACATCGTGGAATTTATTGTCACACATTCTTGGCATACTTCATTAATCAGTAACAAATTCTGATTAAAAGACCATGGGATGTCAAATGTTGAGACCTGACCCCTAAGCTAAAGGAAATAGTATGTTTATTAGATCTTGCGTTATGCCCGATACCATTGATGACCGGTCTCTGGCATTTTGTTTTAAAGAGAGACGTTTACTCGTTCATAGGGAGAATGATGGAACAAATCTTCCTTCTTTTGGTAGTGTAGCACATATATATGGCGATTTGTCGCACTGGCACTATCTCGGCGAACTGGAGGGCACACCCTGCGTCTGCACCGAATGGGATAATGAAACACCGGTGCCTGATGACTTCGAGTTTCGTAAAATCAGGCCCCTTCACGCACTCTTAGGCATCGAACTCTGGCAGCTGGCAGGCTCTGCACGCCAGATACTGGACTGGGACAGAAATTTCCGGTACTGCGGCAGGTGCGGCAAAGAAACATCATATATGAAGACAGAACGTGCCCGGATCTGTCATGATTGCCGCCTCATTAACTACCCCCGCATATCTCCGGCCATGATCGTCGCTGTATTCCGTGGCGATAGAATTCTCCTTGCCCGGGGGAAGAGATTTCAGCTCCCTTCTTACAGCACACTGGCGGGATTTGTCGAACCGGGAGAAAGCCTGGATGAATGCGTCGCACGGGAAGTGAGAGAGGAAGTCGCTATAGAGATAGAAAATATCCGCTATTTTTCGAGCCAGCCCTGGCCCTTCCCCGACTCATTGATGCTCGCCTTCTTCGCCGATTATAAGAGCGGTGAAGTTACGATTGATCCCGAAGAACTGATCGATGCCGGCTGGTTTGATGCAGACAACCTTCCCCTCATACCGCCTTCGGGAAGTATTGCGCGTGCAATGATTGATCACTTTATCGCGAAAAAAGGGAGTCTCTAGGGACAGAGAATGGGCTAGCTTTTCAGTTCAAGAACAATCTTGCCTGATGAGTGGTATGAATTTGGTGCTCTTTTCACCGATTATTGTCGGCACCTCATGAGTCCCTGTAATCGATGATCTTCTTTTTATTTGTCTTGTCAGATCCCGTAAATTTATGTACCATACCGGCAAAAATAGCCACTATTTCGCCATAGAGGAGAAATGATAACCAATGGTCAGACCAAAATTTATTGTCGTCACAACCATTATTGTCCTTTTGCTAATCCTTTTGCTGCAAAACAGCGATGTGGTATCCCTGAAGATATACTTCTGGGAAGTGAGCATGTCCCGAATAATCTTCTTTCCTGTCCTCATCTTAATCGGGTTCATCGCAGGATTTGTTGTGGCAAAGGTAGTTCCGTCAAGGTGGAGACGCAAATAGGGGATAGAGCGAACCATTCAACAGGGTCCACAATCGTCGCATGAATACTCTATTGCAAAAAATGTGAAGAATCTCGTCCACGGTAATTATTCCATTGAAATAACTTCGGCAAACTATGACACTGTCGGGTTTCCTGAAGTAACGATCAAACAGAGTGCTTGTATGGAAGAGAAAGGTCTGTAATTGTTAGATATCTTTGTAGATGCCGATGCCTGCCCGGTAAAGACTGAAGTTTACAGGGTAGCCAAGCGCTACGGGCTCAAGGTAACGCTCGTTGCAAACTCCAAAATGAGGATCCCGCTGAAGGGAAGGGTCGAAAGGGTTGTCGTAAGCGAGCACCTGGACGCTGCCGATGACTGGATTGCCGAACATGCGGAAAATGATGATATCGTCATATCCAATGACATCCCCCTCGCCGCTCGATGTCTGAAAAAGGGTGCCTTGGTACTCGCTCCAAAGGGGCGGGCTTTCACCGATGACAATATCGGCGCCAGCCTTGCGACGCGCGAGATTCTTTCACATCTTCGTGATCTGGGAAATATGACGGGGGGACCACCACCCTTGGAAAAACGCGATCGCTCCCGTTTCCTGCAACTTCTCGACGAAACCATACAGTCCTCACTCAGGAGCAGGTAGAAGAGATGGAACCCACCGTAGTGGAACAAAATTCTGATGTGGGGAATTGGTATGTCTACATGATAAAATGCGGGAATGGTACCCTCTACACGGGGATAACGACAGACATAGAGCGTCGTTTCGCCGAGCATAAAAAAGGGGGACCAAGGGCCGCACGATACCTGAAAGGGAGGGGTCCCCTCGCACTTGTCTTCCAATGCCACGCGGCCAGCCGGCAAGAGGCCCTCAAGCTGGAATACACCATCAAGAAACTGCCCAGGGCCAAAAAGATACTACTGGTAGATAACCAGGGATCAGGTCTCAACATTTGACACATCGTTGTGTATTAAACAAAAATTCGCCAATAATAAATAAAGTGTGTTAATTGAGATATGACAACAATCGCAGGCATATCAAATGTTGAGACCTGATCTCAGGGTCAATTTCATGAAGCATTCTGTGGCATCCCTCTCTGTGAATTCAAAACCATGCTTCCGGTAAAGACGTACCGCCTTGTAGTTACGCGTATCGACGGCAAGCCATACGACATCGAGGCCTATTTCATTTGCTCGCTTGATTATCAGTTTTGTCAACTCGTTCCCGATGCCCTTACTGCGGTAATCCTGGTGAACAAATATGACAAACTCGCTGTCTTTCCGTTCATAATCCGGGTTCACCGAGGCGTGTCCAATGACATTTCCATCACGCCAGGCCAGGATATTCTCCGACGCTGCCACAAGATGGATTACCCATTTACGGCAGGTTTCATCTTTTTCGGGGGGAAGACCCTGAGAGGCCGGTCGTGGTCTGAAGGCTTGGTACATGGAAAGGAGAGGAGACATATCCCCCTCATCGAAAAGTCCTATCTCAAATTCAATCCCCTCTTTGTCCAGGCGGTGTATCCCTTGTGCAGTAGAAGAATTCACAGTAGTCCCCTCGGTTTCCGGCAGATTATGTTCGCCTTGGATAGTATAATCTTGAGATGCCATTTTCAAGGCATAATTTTCTTCTTTACAGCATTTTCTCACGTTACTGCGCAATAGGGAGATCTTGGATAATAATTAGGGAAAAGGAGGGAGAAGGGAGGAAGGAGGAAGGAGGAAGGAGGAAGGAGGAACGAGTACGGAGGTCGGAGCAACCACGGAGGA
>CAYMYS010000050.1:0-20788 GCA_964394725.1 uncultured Syntrophaceae bacterium | reverse complement strand
GTTCTTCAGAGGCAGGTGGTTCCACAAGATGGGTAAAAAATCTATTGCGCCAGGACAAGTTTTTGCTGTGCTGCGCTATACGCATCGGTGCACCGGTAAGGCGGGCCATATAGGCCCCCCGGTCATCGAGGCGAAGATCAAAGACGAGATCAAATTTTTCACTGCGTAACATGCTGATGAGCCGAAAAGATTCCTGCATGCGATTGAAAAGGATCATCCCCGATCCTTTCACCTCAAAAATCCTGTCGAGCAAGGGATCACCCGACAGCAGTTTTCCCGTGCCTCCTCTTACGAGTACCGACAGGCGTACCTTGGCATAGTATTCCTTGACGGCCCTGAAGGTTGGAATGGCCCACACCACATCACCAATATCGCCTAGCTGTATTATGAGGATATTTGTAACGCCCTCTTTATCGAAAGGAGTCCCCTTGACGAACATATCACATTACCTGGACGATTCGGGGCAACCCTTGAGATGCCAGTAAATTAATTGTATGTATACCTTCCATTTGCGTCTTAAATTCCTCTTCATAAAGACAGTCACTATATTACCCAGAAGCGTAAAGAACGAGTTAATCATCAACCGGGAAATAATGATGCTGTAGACTGCATAGACGTAGATCGATCTTCTATATTTCTTGAAAAACTGGTACCGTGACCGGTAAAATTCTATCCTCGAACGGATGCTGTCCCCTACACTCTTTCCCTGCAGGTGATAAATCACAGCCGAGGGCACATGATATATCTTCCAGCCCGCCGATCGCATCCGGTAGGCCCAATCCGTCTCCTCGAAAAAGAAAAAATACCGTTCGTCAAATACTCCGATATCATCCATTGCTTTTTTACGCACCAAGACACAGGCACCTATGGCTGATTCAATCTCGACGGGGTTTTTATGGATATATCTCTTGCTGGGAAACCTCTTGGGAAAGAGATATTCGAGGAGCGACGTATTGGCTAACAGGGTAATGAGTGTGGGAAAGTTTGCTATTGAGTTTTGCCTGCTTCCATCTTCATTCAGGAGCTGCCCACAGGCGAGTGACGTATCGAGATGGTTTTCCATGAACTGGAATAATTCACCTATCGCATGTTTCGTCAATATCGTATCGCTATTCAGAAGGAGTGCGTAACGTCCCTTCATGACGGCAAAGGCCTGGTTGTTTGCGGCTCCAAATCCCCTGTTTTCTCTATTCTCTATTATTGTTACAGTGGGAAATTCTTTCCGCAGCATAGCCACGCTACCGTCTGTGGAGGCGTTATCCACGACGATAATCTCATAGCGTATATCTTTCATTGTCTCATAAACAGAATTCAGACAGTTTCGTAAAAGATCCCCTGTGTTCCAGTTTACGATTACAACCGTAATATCTTTCAAACTAGTTTTCCTTTTTTAGCCAGCCGTTTCAACTCACTCAACTTCGCGTACTTGAAAAATTTATTTACCGAATCGGTAACCGATAGGGTAAAGCCCTGAGTTCCGTCAAGGATTCCGAGTCTGATAAAGTAGTTATGGAGAAAGGTTAGGACTGCCCTGAGGGAAGCGGACCAGACCGAGGCACTTCTCCCTTCCTTGAAGGCCTCCTCGGCGCCGAGTGTCGAGTAACGATCTATTTTGACGAGAATCTTCCCAAGATCACTCTCCGTATAATGCTCGATTGGAACATCCAGATCGGCAATGGGACCGGAAACAATGACAGATTCGTGGACTGCGGCCTTCGACATACGCCCCGATTCCTTGCGAAAGAGTCTTGTTATTCGGTCGGGCCACCACCCCATATGCCGTATCCAGCGCTCCTGAAACCAGTTCCTCCGGGGGAAGCGGTATCCTGCCACGCCTCCTTCATCATTTGAAATTATTTCCATTATGACTTCAGCCGTTTCCCGGGGAATTCGTTCATCGGCATCGAGGACAAGGACCCATCGATTGGTGCATTTGTCTATGGCACACTGCTTTTGATATCCGAAGCCCCTCCAGGGTTCATCATAAACATCACAGCCGCATGCGGAAGCGATTGCGATCGTATCATCGGTGCTGCCCGAATCCACGACAACGATCTGACCGGCAAAGGCGACGCTCTTGAGGCAATCGGGAAGATTATGCGCCTCATCTTTAGTGATGATTGCAACTGAAAGGGGTACTTTGTTATTCATAAGACTCTGCGATACTCCGCTGCTACATGTGATCCATCATTTGGAGCTACTATGGAGTCCCGGGATATAGGTGGCCGCCCTCTTGGGGGTCTTTCCTCCCTTCACCTGATGGTAATAGGCATAGGTCATGGGATTTCCCTCTTTGATTACTTCGGCCTCCACTACCTCACCGACAAAGAGGGTGTGTGTGGTAAGTTCCAGTTGATCAGTAAGTTTGACCTCCAAATAGGCAAGGGTGTTATCCAGCATAATGGGGGCTGTGGTCTTTCCGATCTTGTAGTTGTAACCGGAAAATTTATCTACCTCTCTGCCGTCTCTAAATCCGAAGGTACCAAGAAATTTCATTTCCGTATCTTCCGATAATATGGAAACACTGAAAACTCCGCTCGCCTCGATGCACTGATGGGTAAAATTCTCTTTGTTAATACTGACTGCGATGGCAAAGGGATCACATGTTGTCTGTATCAATGCGTTCACAATCTGTCCATTAGGCCTGTCGCCTTTTCGCGATGAAACAATATAAAGACCATAACCAATTTTATCTAAGGCTTTTACGTCCATATCGGTTGCTTTTCGCTCCTCTTTTGGTAACAATACCGTCTAGAATTCCGCCATATCCCGGTCGTGATTGAGCATTGTCGATCACAACCTCTCAAGGAATCTTTTTGCCAGCCATAGGCAGTTGCTTTTTGTACATTTCCATCTTCAGAAAGGTATCACAGATTAAAAAACATGGTCAAGCCCTTTGCGCTACCTTCCGACGATTCTTCAGTATCAATGCAGGATTGAAGAAATGTGTCTCTCAATACCCATAATCTTTGACATGATGTACAATATGTTTTATAAAACAATCGAAGAAAGATATAAAAATCAAAATGATAATTGCTATTCCTGCAGGGCGGTCTTGTATCCATGAAAAGATTTATCGGCCATTGTATCCTCATCATTGCGCTTATACTTATTACAACCACAGTCTGTGCAGACACATCTGAAGAGGAAGCAGGTCCAGCCACCGGTAAAACAATAAAGATGACGCTCACCGATGCCGTCTCGCTGGCCCTCCGTTCCAATCGAAACATCACTATGGCCTATCTTGACCGGCTGATGGATAAATATGGCCTCGAATATGCCGAGGCGGAATTTCTCCCCAATGTCAGGGTAGACCTTTCGTCTGGCCCAAAGTTTACTGATAAATACGAGACATCCGAAGGGAGTAAGGACAAAGAGCTGACGGAATACTGGAATGCCGATGCAAAACTTACGGCCACACAGAAAATACCGACGGGTGGTGAATTTACCTTCAGCTGGGAAAATGCATATAGGAGCACACGAACCAGTACCGACGGAGCTGCGGCAACGCCCTATACATCCCCCTCCATTTGGTCGCTCAACTTCACGCAACCCCTCCTGAAGCGTGGCGGGATTGATTACACACAGGCAACGCTCATAGAAGCGAGGCTTGCGGAGCAGGAAAGTATTCTCAGCCTGAGGGACACAATAAGCGGCATTATAACCTCAACAATAAACGCCTATAGAAGCTTTTACAAATTATCACGCAGTCTCAAGATCCGCAGGACCGCACTGGAAGAGGCAAAGAAGCAGCTCGAAACGAACAAGATTCTCGTTGAGACAGGGAGAATGGCGTCAAACGAGCTCATCCAATCGGAATCCCAGGTCGCCGACCAGGAGTTCAGCTACGAGGAGGCTCTGAATGACTTGGAAACATCTCGACTGGATCTTCTCGACATACTCGACATAGACAAGGACATAAATGTTATCCCCGATGAAGAGATCACCATAAAAGTGAGGAAGCCCGATTATAAACGGTGCCTGGAGATCGCCTTTGAAAACAACGGCACCTTTATCGGAGCGGTAAACAGCGTCAAGCGGAGCGAACTTGCCCTTATGGAACGGGAGAACAGCCGTCTCTGGGGCCTTGATCTGACGGCCCAGTATAAGGAAGACTATGACGACTATATGTGGAAAAGCGATACCGATGACGATAAGATACGTGAATGGTATGTGGGCCTGACGCTTACCGCCCCTTTCGAACTCTACGGCTATGAGGAGATTGCGAAGAAAAAGGCCCTCCTTGCGGCGAAGAAATCTCTGAAATCGGCGCGGAATGCTCTTGAAGAAGCACGGAGCGACTTGGAAACGGATGTACAGAACAAGGTACGAAACGTCTACACGCAGATGAAACTGGTTAAGCGGGCGAAAAAAAGTCTCGAACTGGCGCGGATGAAACTCGAATTCGAGAAAACGAAACTCAATGTTGGAAGATCGACGCTATTCCAGGTGGTGAGCTTTCAGAACACCCTTGTCGATAAACAGGAGGCCGAACTGAGCCAGACCATTTCTTATCTGACATCACTGATTACACTGGATAGGCTGCTGGGAAAAACCCTTGAAACATGGAGCATAGAACTGAAGGGAAACTATAAGGAACTCGAAAGAGAACTCATGGGCTATAAGTGAGTCGGCCTTAGCAGTTTACCGAAAGGTATTATATCATGACAGATACGACAGTATTTTACAAAAACGTCCTCGATAACATGAGCGACGGCGTCATGACCCTCAGTCTGAAGGGGCAGATCATCATGTTCAACCCTGCCGCTGCGAGGATCCTGGGAGTCCTCCGTGAAGAGGTTCTTGATAAATCCTTTGCCGAAGTTTTCATGATGGAGATGGAAGGGAATGATGAATTTAACCAGGCAATTCTCGATGCCATTTATCAGTCCGATGTTGGCCGTAACATAACCGTCGAATTTAAGAGAAAAGACAATGCCATCGTCATCATTTCGGTGAAATCGTCATACCTCAGATCCAGCGAAAAGGGATCTGCCGAACGCGTGGGGGTTATCGTCGTCTTCAATGATATTACAGAAATCAAGAAATTGCAGGATGCCGAAAAGGAACTCAACCAGAAACTCCGTGACGCCTACCTCGAAGTCGAGGAATCAAACAAAAGCCTCAAATCGGCATTGAAGAAGGTCCAGGTCATCAGGTCGGTGGTGACACTCTTTGTCATACTCCTCTTTGTGGGAGTGGGCCTCTATTCATGGGACCCCGGGATATTAAAGAAGGTATCCCTGCCCACTAAAGGAGTCTCCTCGGCTCCCGAAGAGCGGCAGATAGGCACATATACTGTTGTGCCTCGCCCCCTATCTTCCAGCATATCGCTTGCGGGGAAGATTGAACCACTGAGTGAAGTGAATGTCGTAAGTCCCTTTCAGGGAAAGATAAAGGAAAGATATTTCAATTACGGCCAGTTTGTTCAGAAAGGCACACAACTGCTCCTCATGGACACAGGTGAAATGGAAGTCAAGCTCCGTGAGTCCCGATCCTCCTACATTAAGGCCCAGGGAACTCTCAAAGAACTGGAAGAGTGGGACAGGGGTACCGAAGTTGTGCGGGCGAAACGGACTTTTACAGGTGCGGAAAACAAACTCAAAGAAACAAAACTGCTCTATGAAAAGGGTATCGTTGCGCGTAATGAATACGAGACGGCGCAGGAACAATTGATAAACCAGAGAGAGGACCTTGCCAATGTCCTGAAAAAGGGGAGTGCGGAAAACGTCAGAATCGCACGCTTAGAGTTCGAAAATGCACAGAGTCGTCTTGGAGAACTGGAAAATCAACTCAAAGAGGCCGTCGTGAAGGCGCCTGTCAGTGGAATCGTTATCCAGCCGGTAGCACAACAAAGCGATAAAACAAAGGTCATCGAAAAAGGGGTATCCGTATCACAGGGAGATCTCCTCCTTTCTGTCGGGAATCTGGGCGGTCTGACGGTAAAATCCAGCGTCGATGAAGTCGATATAGGAAAAATAAGGATCAGCCAGAAGGTCACCGTCAGTGGTGATGCCTTTGTTGCTATCCCTCTGTCAGGGAAAATAACCTACATCTCATCACAGGCCGATACAGGCAGCGGCGGCGGAGGCATGTCCAATATACCTGTATTCGATGTCCATGTCACCGTCACATCACTGACGCCAAAGCAGAGAAAGCGAATAAAGCTGGGGATGTCTGCCAACCTCCAGGTTCATGTTTATGAAAATCCTCATGCCCTTCTGGTTCCTATAGGAGTGGTGCGAATAATGGGGAAGAAGCATTTTGTAACCGTAATGGATAATAAGACGGGCGTAACGAAAGACGTAGAAATAGAAACGGGTATGACAACGCTTGATTCCGTGGAAGTCAAAAAGGGGCTCCATCCCGGGGACGATGTGGTGCTGCAACACAGAATAGGAGACAGCGCGGTACAGTATAACACCGAATCGCCTACAGAGATGCCATCTATTCCAGGTAATTGAGATGGCCTTTAAAGACTCAAAATACGTCAAATAAACAGCGGTTTTGCTTGATGATCAAAATAGAGAATGTTCACAAATTTTATCAGATAGGCCCGCTCTCAATGGAAATTCTGAAGGGCGTCAATCTTACGGTAGACAAGGGAGAATTTCTCTCCATCGTCGGTACCTCGGGATGCGGCAAGTCGACACTGATGAACATCCTGGGACTGTTGGATATTGCCACTTCAGGCTCCTACTTTCTCGACGGGAAAGAGGTCTCCGATTTGAGTGACCATGAACATTCCGAAACGCGTAACAAAAAGATTGGCTTCGCATTTCAACACTTCTATCTCCTCTCACGACTGACTGCTCTGGATAATGTGGGGCTCCCGCTTATATACCGGGGAACCAGCGAAAGAGAGCGCAGGGAACGATCGGCAGAGATGCTCAAAAAGGTGGGGATGGATCACAGGCTGCATCACAAGCCAACGGAACTTTCGGGAGGTGAGCAGCAACGTGTTGCCATTGCACGGGCATTTGTAGGGAAGCCCTCCATAATCCTTGCCGATGAGCCGACAGGGGCCCTGGACACAAAAGTGGGGCAGGAGATCATGAATCTCTTCCTGAAACTCAATGAGGAAGAGGGTGTTACGATCATCATCATCACCCATGACCCGGGGATAGCCAAACAAGGGAAAAGGGCGGTACGGATGCACGATGGTTTATTGAGAGAAGGACTGTAAAGATCAGCGTATAACAGGATGGGCAATGATTTTAAAAGCGAACATAAGTGAGGCCACACGAAGTCTCATCGGGGCGAAACAGAGAACCCTGCTGGCGCTCATCGGTATCTTCGTTGGGATAGGTTCAGTCATAGCAATGATCTCAATCGGTACCATCGTCCAGGAGGAAGCGCTGAGGCAGTTCAAGGAAATGGGAACGGACATCCTTTCCATCAACAAAGGCTATGGCGGCCAAGGCGACTCGCAGCGAAAGTCGGGAACAATTACCTTGGAGATTGCAGAGAAGATCCCCATATATTGCCCCGAGATCATAGCCGTGGCGCCGTACACGTCGACATACGGGACCTTCAAGTATGAAGGAAAGAAATGGCAGGGGCCCGCTATGGGTGTCACGGGTACCTTTATCGATCTCAATAAACTCCGCATGAAGAAGGGACGTTTTATCTCCGATCTCGATGAGCAGACCTATTTCTGTGTCATAGGAAACAAGGTGGAGGAGAAGCTGCGCTCCTTCGGCATTACCACCATGATAGGGACCGAGATGTTCTTCCAGAACAAACTTTTTACCATCATAGGAGTTATCGAGAACACCCCTGTAGGCGGCATGCGTCCCTATGAAATTAATGAGGGAATCATGATTCCCATTACTCTGGTGCGACGCTTTGAGCAGGGGGGCGAGATCCAGAATATCATTGCCAGAATGAGTCCGGAGGGGGGCCATGTAACCGCATCACGCCAGATAACAGATTATTTTCAGAAGGCAGTAAAGGGCCTGGCGGTTCGTGTGAGAAGCGCCGAAGAGATCATCAATCAGATGCAAAAACAGATGCAACTCTTTACACTCCTTCTGGGGGCCATCGGAAGTATTTCTCTTATCGTGGGGGGGGTCGGCGTCATGAATGTCATGCTCGTTTCCGTAGCGGAAAGGAGAAAAGAGATCGGCATACGCCGGGCCCTGGGCGCCCAGAGGGGTGACATCCAGATACAGTTCATCATCGAATCCATACTGCTCTGCATGGTAGGGGGCCTGCTCGGTATAGGACTGGGCATCGGGGCATCATACGGCATATCAATATTTTCCAAGTGGCACTTCGCCGTTTCCTACGATGCCATACTCCTGGGAGTTGTCGTTTCCGCCGTGGTGGGGATTTTCTTCGGGTTTTACCCCGCCCGCCAGGCAGCTCGACTGAATCCCATAGAGGCCCTGCGATCGGAATAGCTACTATGACCACCTTGGCTCCGGCAAAACTGAATGGTTGCTACATATCCCATGCCACACTACAAAGATGTGTCAGAAGCAGTATAGAACCGTCAAGCAATCAAAAAATATTAAACGGAGGTGTCACGATTAAAGTTTTAATAAGAATTATTATTTTTTTTATAATATGTACCGTCGTTTTCTGTGTTCCACACTGCATGGCAGGTGGTAACCCGCCCACCACCATCACCCCCCCTCCCCCTCCCACCACCACCTACCATATGAAAATCTATAATTATTCTTCAACAAATATTGTCTTTGTCTATGGAAGATTCACTGAGTCCAGTGGTGCTTCGTCAGTCGTCCATCAACTCGATGTCTCCGGTTCTGTCTCATCAAATGCATGCAAAGTAATCAGCTACACAGTCGAGAACCCCTGCGATTCGGTCATGATTCAAGTGAATGCCTATCCCGATATCTCTCCCAATTCCGGGCATCACTTAATTTTCGTACTGCAGGGCGACCCAAGGTCCGAAACGTTCTTAATTTACAACAGTGACATTCAGCGGTGTAAGGGTGGACCGGACGTCATAAAGCTCGCCAATTAGTAGTGACTTAAAGCGGGGGGTCAGGTCTTGAATTGTGAATTTTGAAGCACCACATGAATGGGGTCAGGCTTGCATATCCATATTTTCAAAGTGGCACTTCGCCGTCTCCTATGATGCCATACTCCTGGGAGTTGTCGTTTCCGCTGTGGTGGGGATTTTCTTCGGTTTTTACCCCGCCCGCCAGGCAGCTCGACTGAATCCCATAGAGGCCCTGCGGTCGGAGTAATTAATTGAGGAAATACGGATCACGATGAGCGTATATTATGTAAGAGCATCTCTTTTTATGCAGGAAGAACGCTTTCTCCCTAGGGCTATGTTCCGCAGTGTACACATCGGATAATCTCAAAAATAATCAAATGGAGGTTCTGTAATGAAAGCGTTTTTGAGGATTGTTCCTGTTTTTGCGGCATGCCTGATTCTTTGTTTTGCACCATCCTGCATGGCTGGCGGCAGCTCGCCCAAGACAACCTACTACATGAAAATCAAAAATAATTCCCATACGTCGATTGTATTTACCAGTGGATATTACCAGCAGAACTGTAAAAATTCGAGCGGAAACTATGATATCAATGTGTCCGGATCGGCCTCATCGGGTACAACCAAGAAATTCAGCTATAAGGTTGTGAATTCCTGTAGTATGCGCATTGCCGAAGTAAGAGCTTACCCGAAAGTAGCAGGCTACAATAGGGAGTATGGCCTATATTTCATCAAGTATGGCAAGGGAAACGGAACATATACAATCACCGACAGTGATATTCAAAAGTGGAAAGATGGAAAAAATGTCGTAAAGGAAAGGTCTTGACGCCAGGTCCTCGCGGGAATGAACGGAGCGGTCCGGTACGCTTTCGGTCTTCCTAACCGGGAGCCGATGGCGACTTAAAAAAAGAGGGGACCATCAAAAGGGCGGGTGCGGAAACGGAATCACCGCAGGCAAAGAGTGCTCAGATTTTCTCCATCTGGAACCACGGTCTTTTCAGCGGTGTTGTTTCGATTCCCGAACCCCTTTTTTGACGCTTTCGGCAATCAATGAAATGAAATCGTCGGCACAGCGGTCAGCATATCGCCCTGCGAAAGGGATACGCAAACATGATGGTAATTAAACCGGAACAACCGAAATCAGGTGGTGTTCACCTATGATCCTGAGGCTCCTTCTCGCCTTTCTGTCTGTTTTCCTCTTATGGCTCTTCTTCCCCGACGGACCGGCTCCCTTGCTTGCCTTTGTCTGTCTCGTCCCCCTCGGGCTGGCGCTCAATGGCGTGAATGCCCGACATGGTCTGCTATTGGGGATGATTTATAGCTTTACCGCCTGGCTCGTCTCGGTCTGGTGGATTTCAATCGGATTAGTCCGATGGGTCGATTGTTCCGAACCCCTTGCATGGTTTTGGACTGTGGTTTTTTGTTTCGTCGCGGCCTTTCCCTACGGGTTATTCGGATTATTGCACGGCTTCTTTCGGTGGAAACCGGAGAGAATGTCAGATACCTTTCGATCGGCAGCGTGCCTGACGCTTTTGATAATCTGGTACCCTCACATACTGCCGGGAATTTATGTCCATGCCCTCTTTCGTTTCCCTCTTTTTACACAGATCCTTGACCTCGGCGGTGTCCCGCTTCTCCTCTTTCTTTTCAACCTGATCAACTGGCTCTTTATATGCCTTGTCCTTCGAATGCGAAAAAGACAATCCATAGTTCCCGTAATGGTGACCCTGGTAGCCATCCTGTGTGCTATTACAGGATACGGCACATACCGCCTGGGCGAATTTCACAGGCAGATGATGGGTGCCGATGGCGGGCAAATTATCAGGATTGCCTCTATTCAGCCCAATATAGAAAAACTGAAGAAACATGCCGATGTTCCGCAGGAGGAAAGGGTCAGCCTCTATAAATCATTGACTGAACTCACTGAAAAGGGTTTGGATAGATATCCCGGCGCCGAATTGGTTGCCTGGCCGGAGGTCCCCCGGAGCATCCCCTGCGACTGCGGCGACGACAACATAAAAAAGATAGCGGCCATGGTGAAAGAATCGGGTGTCCCCCTTATCTTTTCCTGCATATCCTGGGGGGAAGAGGAGCGTGCCGACGAGTATTACAATTCGGCCATGATGATCGATCCGGCGGGGACATGCGGTCCCCTCTATCGAAAGCACATACTGCTCCCCTTCGGGGAATACCTCCCCTTTGAAAAGAGATTTCCCTTTCTCCGCAGGATCTTTCCGGGAGTACTCAAATATGTGAGGGGTACTGAAACGGTCCTCTTTGAGGTGACGGGGGGGAAACGCATTATCCCCACACTCTGTTATGAGGTTGTGTTCTCCGGGCTGGTCCGAGAATTTGTACAGGCGGGAGGAAATGTTCTCCTCAATCTGGCAGACGATATATGGTTTGGAAACAGTGACGCGTCGGCCATCCATCTCGCCCTCGGGACATATAGGAGTATCGAGTACCGCATACCGCTGGTACGGGTGACGAACAGTGGAAACGGCGTCTTTGTACAACCTACGGGGGAAATAGTTCCCGGTTCCAGAACGCCCCTTTCTCGTCAGGCCGTTACCTCGTACCCCCTCTTCATACCACAGGAACGTTCGCTCTATTATCGTATCGGTGATCTGTTCCTCTGGATTCTGACAGTTATATGGTCTATTGATGCAGTGGTGACTGCCACGCATCGTCGCAGTTTGCGGGATCGAAAGAGAGATATTCTGACTTCTTTATAAACAGCACCGCTATGCAGACACCTCGGCATTATAATGGAAAGTAACTTGTTGTGTGGCGTGGGGCCTCTGTGCCCCACAGACTGGTTGCCCGCTGAGGGGCAACGCTACAATACATTTGCAAATGTAAGTTACTTGAAAGATGGAATATGATGGGCGTACATGCGGGTAAATACTTCACGGATAAAGAGAGGCGCAGTCAAAAAAGAGGCCCTCTGCTTGTAGCGCTGTATTTCGGTATCATGATTTTTGTTGTCACAATAGTCGCACTCACCGCCTATCACCCTGCTTCCGATAACCTTTTGCGCGGCCTCACCCGCGAAAACGGTCTCTTCGAATGGGGCAGTGTTATGATACTTTTGGTCCTCTCGATATATTCTTTCAGGATGTTTTTGGTAACTCTAAAGAAAGACACAAATCCTGGCAATCTCTATCGCCTGATTTTTTTATGTGTGTCTATACTTTCCCTGCTGGCGGCATTAGAAGAAATCAGCTGGGGGCAGCATATCATTAAGTTCAAAGCGGCAGACATCTTAACGAACTATAACCTGCAGGGGGAAGCCAACATCCATAACCTGATTCCGGCCACCCTCTTCAATGGCATTATCTTTGCCTTTGTCTACATCTGCTTCATTTTTATGCCGGCCCTGTACCGCATTTTCCGTTTCACGGTGCCGCCATATGTGTTGAAACTCTTTCCGTCGACTCACACGATGCTGATCTTCGCTTTTGCCTCTTCTCTCCAGGCCTATTTCTCTTACAATATAACGTACCTGGACACAGCCGCCCTGTGGTCGGGTCTGATCCTGCTGTCGGTCATGATATTCACGGAGAAAAAGCCGCTGTCTGCGGGCGAACTGATCCACCTGGCCTCTGTAATGGCTTGCGCTCTCTTCTTTATGCTGAATCACGGGATTTTCGATTACAACAACATGCAGTACGAGATACGCGAGGCGATCATAGCCTATGGAGCCCTGGTATGGTTTTATAACTGGACAGCAGGGCTGGCTTTCAAACAGTCAAGTACTTGCGGCAATTCTGTGAATATCAGGGTGAGACAGTGACATGCTATGATGTGTCGCAGGTATTCCTTTTCGTTTACCTGATTCCAACCACAGCGGAATGGCTCACTCAACTCGCGCGGCACCTATATATGACACATATTTCCTATTCACGCTCATTCCGCTGCATATATACTTTAGCGGTACCGTCTCCCGGCCTTGGTTGGGGATAGTAAAAATTTATGCGGAAATAGACATTATTCTTCACTACGTACCAGTAATTATGACCGAAATTCATATCTCGCTCGTACGTAGCTTCTCCCGCATATCCACCCCAGGGATTATACAGTTTGACCGTGGCTTTCAGGTGAGATCTCGTTCTGTGAGTGGCCGTTGTCCATCCCCCCAGGGAATGAGAATAGTTGATCTTAATGTTTTGTATCACATGTTCGCCCGCATACCAGACATTCAGGTATGCCGTGGGATAGTCAGGGGCGGTGGTCCCGTATTCGATATGAGCGGGGCATGATCCTTTTCCTACAAAATAATGAGGTTTGTCCCAATTTAATTGTATGTCTGATCCCGACGAAAAAGCATGGTTAGGACATAGTGTGAACAGAAACAAGACTCCGACACCTGTCAGTAACAAACTAAAAAAACGTAATTTGCCTCTCATGATTTCCTCCTTGAGTGATTAAAAGAATAATCGGTTGAAAGTAGGTCGCACAGTACAATCAGGATGCCATGATATAACCATGGAATGGCGAGGCATTGCAAGCAAATAATAAGGCTATTGGCACATAACTTTCACACATCAAAACAGGGATATTAAAAGCGAAATAGGATATATGTGTATCTTGACGGGGGAAGTCTCTTTAGGAATTAAATGCTATGCATGACCAAAGGCGGGAGCCCACATAAGGATAAATGTCTCATAATGTATATACAATTATATCGCAATTAGTATGGGATATTTATCAGACAGGGTCTGATTCCTACAGCTCATAGAGCGTTTCATCGACCGATGGGCGTAACGGTCTTTTCCCTTTGCCTCCTCTGCTTTCCATGGAAAAGGGGTCTTCATTTTCGAGTATGTCACCCATCTCTTCTTCGATCTTTTCCGGGTCCTCACCCCCTTCTATACGGTTCAGGGCCTCTTCCATACCCGAACTGAGATTCAGGCCGGTGGCATCGGAGAGTTTGCGCATCATGGAGACGGTCTGGCGGGGATCATTCTCATCAATACTCTCCGCCTCTCCGGCAAGTATCGCCATGGCCTTTTCCATTCTGGACTCATCGAAGGGCGGCATGCCGTCCTCTTCCGATTCGCCCTTCCCCGAAGATATGGTGGAAAAGACAGACATCTGCCGCTCCAGTTTCACCGTCTTGCATCGGGGACAGAAGGGTATTGTTTCGGTATTCACGGACCGTGAAAAGAAATTATATATGGTGTTGCAGTCACCACAGTAGAACTCATAAATCGGCATGACAAAACCTCGCGGTTAATTTTGAAGAGAATTTATACCACCATTACCGGGAAAATCAACCCTATCTTTTTTGTCTATCCTCCGAAGCCGTGCGATCCGTTCCGTGAGGTGGGGATGGGAATAGTGAAACCAGGCGTAAAGAGGATGGGGGTAGAGGTTTGCAAGATTATCCTTCGCCAGTCGCCTCAGGGCATCGGCGAGATATGCTGTGGTCCCCATAAGTCGGTTGGCGTAATCGTCGGCCTCTCGCTCGTATTTCCTTGAAAGCGACGAACCCAGGGGTTTCAGGAAAAAGGCGAGGGGTCTGAAGAGGACGGAGAGGAGGAAGAGCCCCACATAGAGCATGAAATTCTCAAAACCGAAGGTCTCGTACATGAGCGGCCATTCTATGAGACGATAGGCGATGTAGAACAGTATGAGGGAAATGATTTCTATGAATATCAGCTGCTTGACGATATGCCGTTTCTTCCAGTGCCCTATCTCATGTGCCAGCACAGACAACAGTTCTTCATGGGTGTGAGAAGCGATGAGCGTGTCGAATAAAACAATGCGTTTCGTTTTTCCCAGTCCCGTAAAATAGGCATTGGAATGTCGACTCCGCTTTCCTGCATCGACCTGAAATATCTCCTTGACATGCAACCCCGACTTATCGGCGAGATTAAGGACCTTTTCTCGTAATTCCTCATCGGAAAGGGGTACAAATTTATTGAAGAGGGGAGCGATCAGCACAGGATACATCCACATGATAAAGAGTTGAAAGAGTGCAAAGAAGAGCCAGCCCCAGAACCACCAGCTATGCGGGAAATATCTGAGGAGTGCGAGGAAGGAACCGAGAAGAATCCCTATAAATACAAGGGAAATAAGAAGCCCTTTCATGAGGTCTGCAATCCAGAGTTTAAGTGTTATGGTGCTGAAGCCGTGCCGCTTTTCGATGCCGAATGTGCTGTATAGATCGAAGGGGATGTCAAGGATGAACCCGACTGCCGCTGGACCGGCGAAAAATATCAGCCCCGACAGTATAAAATTCAGATCCAGTGAGGCGATAACGGCAACGTACCAGGGGAGGACACCACTCAGCAGGATGAAAAGGAGTACGGCGTCGTCGAAAAAGGAGACCACAGAACCGAATCGGGAAGAGTCCGCCGTATAGGCCGTCATCTTCGAAAGCGTATCATTATCCAGTTCTCCCTCGAATTCTTCAGGAACGGTATTGCCGAAACGTCGCAGGTTTCCGACGTTCATTCGTGACAATATCCATTGGAAGAGAGAACTGCCAATAAAGAGGATAAGAAACGCCCACAGGAGTATATTTGATTGAATCATTCAACGAACCTTTCATTATTTCAGAAAATGGCAAAGGACGTTTTTCCATGCGATTCTATATTACGTAAATAATCAAAAATTGCAAGGTCTGAAGAAAGCAAACAGGCAGTCATTGCCTAAACAAAATCCTTGACTTTTCATATAATGGGTGTCTCATTAAACCCTTAATTTTTCTGTGATTTAAACTCATAATCAGAAGTCTTAATTCTTTACCGTAAATAAAGAGGGAATTATGATCTGAAGAAAACACATACCCTGTATTCTTAAAAGAATATGGGGTATTTTATTTGCGAGGCAGAAATCTTTTGGTGTGTTACATAGTTTCTGTATAATACCCCCATTAAATGACGTGTTTCATAATTTATGTTGCATTACAGTAACTTATAATTATTTTTGTTGTAATTAATATATGTATTACAAAGCTAGTTCAGCTATGTTTGGTTTTTATACAGAAAGTATATGAACACTGTTCGGCCGCCATCAAATAATCACCGAGATAAAAAATTCGCCCAGAATGGTAGAATGAAAATCAGCCTGTGAAGGAATGGAACGCTCTTAAACCACTAACGAGAATATTGTTGGATATGGGGGCGGAAATTTTCCATAGAGTAATGAAGTAATCATGGAGGTTTTATTTCTCAATTATTTAAGAGCTTCCCACCCTGTTCCACCTGAAGACAAAATTTGAATATTGCCTAAAAACGTGTTATTTGTCATAACACTCATCCGATACACCCTAAAAAAGGAGAAGACCATGAGACCTACTGTTGTTCAAAAGTTGTTTCCCGCTTTTCTCGCCTTGGTGCTGATCATCATCGTTCCATCAACGGTATTTTGCTCGGGTAGTAGTCCCCCGAAGATCACCTTCAAAAACCACACAACAAAGGCGATCTTCATCACTGCCGCAAATTGCCATACCAGCTACTACACGAACGGAGGCGTTCCGGTAAAGCTCTCTGCCGGTCAGAGCTTCTCTGACGACTATGGAGGATGCTTCGACGCCTCGATCGATGGCCGGGGGGGGCAGTGCAACTCGCCGCGCTTCAGTAGCAGGCACACGCAAGGCACATTCAAACTTTATGCCGAGCAGTGTGGATGGGAACCCAACAAAGATGCCTGGGCAGATATCTACTGGGGAATCGACGGCGGCGGGAACGTGACCATCCATATCCAAGACGTTTCCGATATCGTTGGCTACTAGCGTCAATCGTGCCCGACCCTGGAAAGGAAATGTAGGTCATTCTCACTGTTAATTACAGGAGGGCATATACCTCGCTTCGCAAGGGTCTGTTTTGTTATAATCAACTGAACTAAGAGGCTTTTATCAATTGAATACTATGAGAGGGAAGACATAATGAAACGGTTTTTCAAATGGGCGGTAGTCCTGTGTTCTGTAATCGGGATTTTCATTGTGGTCGACAGTCTGCTGAACAAGGCATCGGCACGGGATAATGCCTACAAGATAGAGTTCAACAATGTCGACTATGCTAGGGGCGTAAGGGGGGTTCAGATTAAAATAGGTCAGGTCTTGTATAACGGCGTTGCCCCATACAGAAACAAATATGAAAACCCCATAAATCTCATGCCAGGAGACAGTTACACTGTCGTTATTGATGACAATCAGCCCCCCATATGCGATGTGATGTGGATCAGCGTCCTCATTTTTAATAATATGGTGGGATGGGGCGGTGTGACAAATAAACAATTTAGGATCAGGCCCTGCAAAAGTGGATATGTTTTCATCAGGAGTGACGGCAGCGTTACTTTCCAACAGGGATATTAGTATTTAAGATGAACCCGGGGTTAGGTATATAAACCATTAAAGGCATTGAACCAAATTTCGGTGACTTCATGCCCACGGGAAGGCCAAGTCACAACTTCGGGATGCCGGAAATGATCTTTAGCGTTAAGATCAAAAACTGAGCTGCCCATTTAGAAACGATCCTTTGTACGATAGATGCGAGAGCAGAAATGTGCGTCTATGTAATTTTTATGAAGTCCAATGTATTCTTTGCAAACTGTATTTCAGGATAATTATCTGAAATTAATTTATCCTTGAATTCCCAAATTATATTGTATAGATCTTAAAAACAATTCAATAACATGTCCTCGTCCTTCCTTTTAAGATAAACATCATTACGTTATTCATCGAGGGACGATTTTTTTCCGAAAATCATTTTCAAAAGGGGAACATCATGAAGAGTAGATTTGCATTCTTCGGCGATCGGTACAAATTTTTCAATGTGGCTTCTGTCCTTATAATCGGCCTCTCTTTTGTTTCTATCCTTTCCCAGCCCTCCTGTGTCCAGGCGAGGAACATTAAGGTGGGAATCATTGATTGTTACAGCGGCCCGGCGGCGGTTTATGCGAATGATGCCTTAAAGGGGTTTAAACTCGCATTGGAAGAGATAAGCAAAGAGGGTGTTGTCGGCAGCAAAATCGACTTTACGACGCGAGACACTGAATTCAAGGTGGATATTGCGCTCACAATGGCCAGAGAGCTTGTCATGAGAGAAGATTGCGATGTCCTGGTGGGTGTCATCAACAGCGATGCGGCCATGGCGGTATCGGAAAGGGTCGCAAAAATAGAAAAAGTTCCATTTATTGTCTGGACTGCAAAAAGCGATCGAATTACCGGTGAAAAGGGGCATCGGTATGTATTTTCCACGAGTGAAAATACGGCCATGATCGGTAAGGCCGCTGGAGTGGCACTTTCCAGGAAACCCTACGTGAAATACTGGGTTGCCGGCGATGACTATGAGTATGGACATGCCATCGGCAAGACTGCCTGGCAAAATCTGAAGCAGTCTAAGCCGCATGTGGAAAAAATCGGAGAATCCTGGTGGAAACCGGGAGAACCGGACCTCATTCCTTATATTGCGTCGATTCTTGCCGCGAAGCCGGATGCCGTCATATTCTGTACCGGCGGCGGAAGTATGATCAACATTATGAAGGCGGTCAAAGCTACCGACATGGCCCGGAAAGTTCCCATCTATATTCACAGCGCCACCGACCCCGCAATTCTCGAACTGCTCGGCGGGGAAGCGCCCGAAGGCGTTATGGGAACCACGGACTATCACTTCTATTATCCCGATAGGCCTGAAAACCGCACCTTTGCAAAAGACTATGAAACCAGGTACGGAAGGCCTCCCAGTTCTTCGACCTTTCACGGCTATATCACGGCAAAATTCATTGCAGGGGCTTTTCAAAAGGCAGGATCGCGCGACAAAGAAAAATTTATAGATGCGCTGGAAGGCCTAAAGGTTGACAGTCCTGCTGGCAAAATCGAAATGCGGCGATGCGATCATCAGGCCGTGCTTCCCATGCACCTGGGCATAACGAAAAGGGAACCGGGCAGGGATCACATCATTGCTTCGGACATCATAACACTGACCGGAGACGAGGTGATGCCCAGCTGTGAAGAGATCATGAAGGCGCGCGGAAAGTAAGACCGAGAAGACGTCTCTGTTATCGGGTTGCAGGGGAATTGGGAATGTCACTGGTCTGAGCCTGAAACATTGGATCAAACAATCCATGAAAGATTCTCCCGGATTTCCCCATGTTTTAGCCGCGGTAGTGAAATGGGTGCCGTGCAGTTTTCATTCATTTCGATGACTGTTCGGGAAATCATTTATCTTGTATGAATTGTTGTACCGCGATATACAGTATCTTATAAATACTTACATACAGGTGGATCGCGATGATAGAGGAAGTAAAAGCGGGAGATGTTCTCCGGGCAACCATTTCAACGGTTGCCTTTGGTGGAGAGGGAATAGCCAGGATAGGGAACATCGTTGCCTTCATCCCCTTTACGGTAGATGGTGATGTGGTTGACGTGACTGTCACTGAGGTGAAAAAAAACTTCATCCGCGGCGAACTTAAAGAAATCATTGAGCCGTCACCGCACAGAGTAGGGCCTCGATGTCAATATTATGCCATCTGCGGCGGGTGCCAGTATCAGCATATATCATACGATCATCAGCTTACCATCAAGGAAGGACAGGTCAGGGATGCATTTCAAAGAATCGGGAAGTTTCCCGATCCGCCGGTGAGGGAAATCATGCCGTCACCTGAAACATACCATTACCGGGGGAAAGCTGATTTTCACTGTGACCTCAAGCAAAAAATCATTGGATTTATGGATGTGGCCGGTGGCACCCTTGTCGATGTAGAAAATTGTTCTCTCGTGGATGAATCGATCAATATAGAACTGGAGAAACTGCGTTCGAAAATACATTCAGAAGATGAGAGTCCCCTTCGCGGGAAGCGATGCACCCTCTGGTCTGACACTCCATACAGGGCAGACAAATATATCATGCGTCGTGTCATGGATCGTGACCTCCGTATTCCCTACAAGGGATTTTTCCAGGCAAATTCAGCCCTTACAGACAAACTCGTAGAGAGTGTCCTTTCCATGACCCAGTCTTCATCCGCGGAAGTGATCCTCGATTGCTACTGTGGATCGGGACTTTTTGCACTTTTCCTTGCGGAGCACGCAGGAAAGGTCTTCGGTATCGAGATAGACAGAGAGGCCGTCGATTGCGCCAGACACAATTTTAAATATAATGGATATAAGAATGGCCAGTTTTTGAAAGGGAGTGTAGTTGACATACTGAAAAGAACATTTGTCAGGGAGAAAATTCCTATCGACACGATCCTCCTCGATCCACCCCGCGAGGGTTGTCCAAAGGGGGTGCTTGACCGGCTTTCCCGCCTGAACCCGTCACAGGTGATTTATGTCTCATGCAACCCGGCGACACAGGCCCGCGATATCAAATATCTAAGGGAAAAGGGATTCTCCCTGAAAGCACTCCAGCCCATCGATATGTTTCCCCAGACCAAACACATCGAGGTCATTGCTCTTTTAGAGATGAATAGCTGAGGGGTACGGTAAAAGAAAAACATCTTCATTAATTTTTAACATTCCCCATATATTCGGTAATGAACGCTCACCCGCTATCAATAAGACAGAACCGTTGCTGTTATAAAGGTTGGTACACTTGGGTTTGGGATCAATAGGCTCATAACAGCCCAATTTTGTCTAAAACACCAGATCACATAACATAAAATCAAGCACTTATGGTTTTTAGCTTGGTGTTCACCTTCAAAACGTGTAGGCACACGTGTATGGTTATTATTCTTTACCTAGCATGAGTTTCCTGGTTATATTTCAGATAAGGGAACAATATATGTAAATACAGTAAGTTAGATTAATTAGATTGTATGTAAGCGTACGACCAACCCATCTTTCAATACGCTCCTCTTTGGATTATATAT
>CAYMYS010000049.1:0-22398 GCA_964394725.1 uncultured Syntrophaceae bacterium | reverse complement strand
ATCAGGCGATGGAGACGATCTGGACATTCTGATAACACTGACCTCGGATAGAGGTCAGTTGATGGAGAAGATCCGACGCATATACCTCTCGTCTGAGAAAGACCTCTCCCCCGAAGAACGCTCTCTCATCCTTTATATTACGAACCTCTTCGAACGAAGCGTCTGGATGCTGGGTCGATACGGGATGTACCTCGACCAGAATGCCGCCGGTTAGAAGCCTCATATCCATAGCATGGGAGTATGTTCGGAAATACCGTTGAACCTGCCAGATAGACGCTAGGGGTATGCGACCTTAACCGTTGTATGGATGCCGCCTCTCACATTGAAGTTCCCCGTAATTTCCGCCCCTTTCGGCTTGATTTCCTCCACAAAATCGTTGAGGATTTCGTTTATCACCGCCTCATGAAAGGCACCCCTGTCGCGAAATGAATTGAGATATATTTTCAGGGATTTCAACTCAACCAAATATTCACCCGGTACGTAATTGATGGTTACCTCGGCAAAATCGGGCTGAGACGTTAGAGGACAGAGGCAGGTAAATTCAGGAAACCGAATATTAACATGATAATCACGTTCTTTGTTTTTGTTCTCGATCTTTTGCATAAAACCTCACTAGCACATAACAGAATGGTGTATCGAGGATGGCAATGCCAACCTTGACGAGATATTGACCCAGAATCATTCCTGCGACTGTTTTTAACGGATAGACCCCGGCAAAGGCAATACCTATGAAGAGCACTGAATCGATCAGTTGTGATGCCATCGTAGACAGATTATTCCGTACCCAGAGGTGTCTTCCCGCAGTCCTCTTCTTCCACCAGTGAAAGGCCCAGACATCATGATTCTGAGAGATCAGGTATGCTATCATCGAGGCACAAACAATCCTCGGAGTCGCGCCAAGAATGACATTGTAAGCATCCTGGTATCCCCAGAAAGAGGCAGGTGGAAGTATTTTACCGATAAAGAGCACGAACACCATGAAGAGAGACATGCAGAATCCCACAATAACGAGCGTGCGTGCGCTCTTCTTCCCCTCAACCTCTGATACGACATCCGTAAAGAGGAAGGTCAAGGGATAGAGTACAACGGCTGCCGGCAGTACCAGACCCCCTATGCTCACTATTTTAGAAGCGATAATATTGGATAGGAGGAGCGAAGAAAGGAATAAATATTTTATAAAGTCAATATTTGATACAATCATGTCAGTTTCTTATTAAAAGATATCCATAAATAGGGTCTGAATAAATATCATCAGAAGGAAAAGGGTGTCAATCAAATTCTTGTGCTCTTCTTTCTTGACACCGGACCGACGGTCTGTTAATCGCTTATATCTTAAGAGGTAGACAAACAGTAACGGTACATGGACCCGACATATATGGCAGAGAGGGAACATTTTATCTCCCAGGCAAATAAAAACCTGGAAGATGGTCTATTCGATGCGGCCATCGCCTTGGCGGATGAGAGGCTTGCACGCTACCCCGGCGATACCGATGCAAGCATAGTCAGAGCCACCGCACTGGTACGGACAGGCAAACTAAGGGAAGCATGGGAAATCCTAAACCAGCTGGACGGCATGATTCAGGAATGGTCCCAGATCTATGAGTTGCTCGGTTTTGTCTACAGAAAGCAGGGGGTCCATGATGAGGCCATAAAGGCATATAAAAAATTCATTGCCCTCAACCCCGACTCACCGATGAAGCGGCACATATCGAATAAGATCGAACAACTCAAGGATGAAGTAAAAGAGGAAGAAGCAGCCGCAAAAAAACCATCGGAAGAAGCGAAAGCCACAGAAATAATCCTGGAAGAAGTACCCGTGGCGAAAGAAGAAGATCACATCGCGCCAATGACTTCTGAACCACCACCGGACGGGCAGGAGGAAGCGGCCGAAGCAGAAGTTACGACAGAAAAGACAGCACCGGAGGGAGGCGAAACACCGCATAACCCTGAATTGATGGCGGTTTCAGATAATGATGAAGATGCAAAACCGGACGGGGAAGAGGAAGAAATAGAAGCAAAAAAGGAAAGAAGCCTCGAAAAAAGCGATACGCCGCCAGAAGAGACAGCCCCTCAGGGAGGCGAAACACCACAGACCCCGGAACTGATGGCGGTTTCAGACAATGATGAAGATGCAAAACCGGACGAGGCAGAAGAAGGAATAGAAGCACATAGGGAAAGAAGCCTCGAAAAAAGCGATACGCCGGGAAAATTGGAACTCGTCATGGAAGATGGCGTGGAAGAGGAAGAAGAGCATACACCCCACAGTGTCCCAACCGATTTTGATACCGTCACCTTGGCAGAACTCTACTTTCAGCAGGGATATGACGAGATGGCACAAGATGTCCTGAACCGCATCCTGGTAAAAGATCCGGGCAATGAAGAAGCGCGGGAAAAGCTGAAACAGATTGGGGCCATAGGGGACAACAAATGGGCCCCCGTCATAGATACACTGAACGTCTGGCTGAATAATCTACAGAGGACTGAACCATCATGAAAGATACAATTGCAGCAGCGGGAGAAAGAATCGAAAGAATCCAGTCAAGGCTGGCCTCGCTCGATGTAGAGGGAATTCTCTTTTTTGACCTGACCAATATCCGCTATCTCGTCGGGTTTATGGGAAGTGCGGGCATCCTTTTTATTGGAAAAGACAGTGTCATCCTTACCGTCGATGGACGATATACGACACAGGCAGGACGTGAAACCAGGGGCTGTGAGATCATCGAATCCAGTGATAATATAAGGGGAATTTCAGCGAAGATTTCCGACAGCCCGTTACGATCTCTTGGATTCGAGGCCTCTGCGATAAGCTTCGAAGATTACTCAAAACTGAAAGAAAAGACGAATTTTGCAACATTAAAACCCCTGTCCGACGAGCTGAATTCCCTGAGGATTATTAAGACAAAGGGGGAAATAGATCTACTGAAAGGGGCAACCTCAATTGCGGCGGATGCCCTTCAGAAGACAGTGGAAATAATAGGACCGGGTACGACGGAAAAGAACATTGCACTTGATCTTGAATTCCAGATGAGAAAAGGGGGCGGCGAGAAGCCGTCTTTCGACACGATAGTGGCCTCAGGCCCCAACTCGGCCTTACCGCATGCAAGGCCTCAGTCACGATCGATTGAGAGGGGAGATTTTGTTATAATCGATTACGGGGCTGTGTACGAGGGATACCATTCAGACGAAACCTGCACATTCGCCGTGGGAAGGGTGACAGAAGAACAGAAAAAGATATACAACATCGTCAAGGATGCCCACGACAGGGCGCTCGATGCAGTGAAGGCGGGCATTCCCTGCAAAGATGTTGACGAAGTGGCCAGAGGTGCTATAGAAAGAGCGGGCTATGGGCAATATTTTTCCCATGGCACCGGCCACGGCGTGGGTCTCGACGTACATGAAGCGCCGAAACTATCGAGGGGAAGCACAGATTACCTGGAAGAGGGAATGGTGGTTACGGTAGAACCGGGGATATACATACCTGATGCATACGGAATCCGGATCGAGGACATGGCGCTCGTCGGAAAAGATGGATGCGAAATCCTGACAAGGACATCCAAGGATTTGAGGATATTATAATATATTTTATTAAGCATTACCTTATAGGAATCAAGGATCATCTTCTCCAACTACATTGGAGAAAAACTTAAAATTTATGGACCGGTAAAAAGTCAAGATTGGACGGCAAAGTAAAAAGCTCCAAATTCAAGGCGCGCAAATCATGAGGAATGAGGCGTACTTACGGTACGCCGCAGTGACGAAGGATGCAGCGGAACGCAGAAGTTGGAGCTTTTTACAGAGGCGTCAGAATTATTTCTCTAGAGTAGAGGAGGTTATCTACATATGTCATTCTACCCGGATGAT
Source organism: uncultured Syntrophaceae bacterium (assembly GCA_964394725.1). GTDB lineage: Bacteria > Desulfobacterota > Syntrophia > Syntrophales > UBA2210 > JAFGPZ01. The sequence continues at coordinate 18,537 of CAYMYS010000049.1, read as the reverse complement.
TTACTTTATAGTAGGGAACATACATGGGCAAGAATTGATGGCAACATAGCGACCGTCGGCATAACCGATTACGGGCAGGAAAAACTGGAAGAAATCCTTTCAATCAAACTTCCTGAAATCGATTCATCGGTAGAGCAGGATGAGCCCTTCACGATGATCGAATCTTCCAAGACGGTTGACGAATTAATCTCTCCCGTCAGTGGTGACATCATAAGTGTAAATGAAGATCTTTCCGACGATGTGGGTATAATAAACAGTGACCCCTATGATACGGGCTGGTTGATTACCGTCGATGTAAGGGATCTCAGCATACTGGACAATCTTCTTGACGCCTGGGAATACGGCGATTACGTCGAAGAAGAAGAAGAGGTCGACGAGTAGTCAGTGGAAAAGTGGAGAATCATCCAGTTTGGCCGTTTCAATGCCTTTGAAAATATGGCAATCGATGAAGCCATATTCAGAGAATGTCAAGGTGGGCACATGCCTCCCACCCTTCGCTTCTACAGCTGGGAGCGGGATACTGTCTCGATGGGATATTTCCAGGATGCCCACAGGGAAGTAAATCTGGATTATTGCAGTGCAAACCATATCGATGTCGTGAGACGCCCAACGGGAGGAAAGGCCGTTCTCCACGAGAATGATCTCACCTATTCCGTTGTGGCAAGAGATGACACCACTCATTTTTCTTCCGACATCATGGAAACATACAGGGTCATAAGCGAATGCCTGATCGGAGGTCTCCACCGCATCGGCATTGAGACACAGATGATGGAGGAGGGAAGATCCCGCACAAAGGCAACCATGGATGCCTACTGCTTTTCCGTGCCCTCGCAATATGAGTTGCTCGTGAAGGGACGTAAGATATGCGGAAGCGCCCAGGTCAGGGCAAAGGGTGCCTTTCTCCAGCATGGTTCCATCCTCATCGACACGGACCCTGTACATACCCATTCGGCAATAACCATTGAAGAAGGCAATTCCGAAGATGGCCTGGAACGGGTCAAGGCATCCGTCACATCCATTCGTAAAAATATTGGAGATGGATTTACCATCGCGTCACTATGCGACGGTATCTCGGAAGCCTTCGAAGAGCGCCTCAATGTGCACTTTGTAGATGGTGCAATAACAAGGGAAGAAGAATCGTTGAAAAAGCTGCTACTGCAGGAAAAATACACGAAAGATTTATGGAATGTGGAAGGAAAACGGACAAATGAAAATTGAGGAGATCATAAAAAAGGAAGTGCTAGGCCAGACGGCCTATGCCATCGATCCACGAACATGCCGGATAAAACTCGACGCAAATGAAAACCCCCATCCCCTCCCTGCCGGGTTCAAGGAAAAGATTCGAGACAGGTTAGATTCACTGCTCCTCAATAGATACCCCCAAGCCGGATCACCGGATCTGAAATTTTCCGCTGCCGGAAGTATGGGAGTAACAGAAGACATGATCCTCATAGGGAACGGATCGGATGAGCTTATCCAGACATTACTGACAGCCATCAGGCCGGACCCTGCAGGCGGCGTCATGATCCCCGTCCCCACCTTCGCCATGTATAAGATCGGCGCCATCAATACTAGCCATACGGTTATAGAGATTCCCCTTAACGACGGGTTCGATCTCCCCATCGATACTATGCTCGACATTATATCGAAAAAGAGCCCTGCCATTACCCTTCTCAGTTATCCCAACAATCCCAGCGGCAACTGCTTCGATGCCGAAAAGATAAAGGCCATAATAGCAGCGTCTGAGGGAATCGTCGTCGTCGATGAGGCCTATTTTAATTTTTCGCGGAAGACATTCCTCCCCTATCTCGAGAAATGGGATAATCTCGTTATCCTGAGAACCCTTTCAAAGGTGGGATTGGCCGCCTTGAGGATCGGCGTCATGGTGGCCCATCCATCGCTGATCCATCAACTGGACAAGGTACGTCTCCCCTACAACCTGAATATGGTTTCCCAGGTGGCGGGCCAACTCTTTTTCGACCACGAGAAAGAGTTTCTCCCTCAGATGGATGACATTATTGCGGGAAGGGAGTGGCTCCTCGATGCACTCAAAAAGATAGATGGCATCGTCCCCTATCCTTCGGATGCAAATTTTATCCTTTTTAGTTGTCATGCAGATAAAAATAGTGTATACGAGGACCTTATTAAAAGGGAGATTTTGATAAAGAATTTTCCATCGTCGGGTCCACTGAAAGATTGCATGAGAGTGACAGTGGGGACGACAGAAGAAAATGAAGCATTTATCAAAGCATTAAAAGAAGTTATGATCCCGTAAGGAGAGTGATATACAACTGGTAGAAATTGGGGCAGATGGCGATGCATTGTATGATGTATGACGTCGTTCTGCCTTTTTTTGTGTCATGTGGTACATATCACTCATTATCCAATAAAGAACGTAAAATAAAGTAGAAAGGAAGGGATACTCTTGGAAGTTAGAGTAATAGACAATGATGTAGAGAGGGCTCTCAAGATCTTAAAAAACAAGCTTTCAAAGAACGGTTTTTTCAAGGAACTCAAATTGCGGAGGGCATACGAGAAGCCTTCCGTTAAGAAAAAGAGAAAAGCCCTGGAAGCGCGCAGAAGATTGGCCAAGGCAGCGAGAAGACGCAGGTGGTCCAAGTAGGTTTCTCTTCCCAAGACCATATAAATAAAACTATTTGCCAACGACGGCAGGTGCAGCTTTCCATAGGGTCCCGGGTTAGATGATGATGGAAAAACAATATATTGTGGATGCCCTTTCCACTGACGAGTCGTGGCGCATTTTTCGGATTATGGCCGAATTTGTGGATGCAGTTGAAGAGCTTTCAAAAATAGGCAATGCCGTAAGTATTTTCGGATCGGCCAGAGAAGACCAGAAGGGCGAGTATTATAAAAAGGCCGAACAAGTTGCCCATCTCCTCGGGAAAGAGGGATTTTCCATTATTACCGGCGGAGGTCCTGGAATCATGGAAGCGGCCAACAAGGGGGCGAGCAAAGCGGGCATCCCCTCTATAGGAATGAATATACATCTGCCCTTCGAGCAGAAACCAAATTCCTATGCCAACGTGAGCATCGATTACAAATATTTCTTTATCCGAAAGGTGATGTTTGTAAAATATGCCATGGCCTATGTGATTCTGCCCGGCGGCTTTGGAACAATGGACGAGCTCTTCGAGGCCCTCACCTTGATCCAGACAAAAAGGATACGGAGTTTCCCCGTCATCCTGATGGGGAGTGAATACTGGGGTGGGCTGATGGACTGGTTGAAAAATACCATGTTGAAGGCAAAAAAGATATCTGAGGCAGATCTCGATCTCATTCAGATCATCGATGACCCCGCTCAGGTGGTAAGACAAATACAGAAATATGTAATCCTTTGAGGCATGGTGCACTATTTATCCTCACCGTGCTCATGTAAGGGAATTCCTGTATCCATATCCCGCGCAGATTTTTTTGGGAGAAACCGCCGACGATGCAAATAACGCTCAAAGAGACTCTTAATAACATAAAAGGGGGCACAGTCTCGCCCTGCTACCTCATCTACGGAGAGGAAGAATATCTGATGAAGGACGCCCTCGATCAGATTATTGATCACCTCCTTCCTCGTGATAACAGGGACTTCAATCTCTTTGTGATGGATGGAGAGAATGAAGACATCGATGCTATCTGTGAATCCATCATGACTCCACCCCTCCTCGCCGGCAACAAGATAATCGCAGTGAAAAGGACACATCTTTTTCACTCAAAGATCTCGGCGGCCTCGCTGATAAAAGATATTACCGAAAACATGGGAAAGGACGACAAGAAGGCGGCACAGGCCTTCATGGCATTTCTCGCTATCGCGGGATGGTCCTTCGACGATCTCGTAGAAGAGGGCTGGAAAAATATCTCCGACGGCGACTGGCAAAAAATGGTGAAGGGTGACACGGCACAGTCGCGAGAAGACTGGCTCCCGGCAATTCTCTCTACCTGCGTAAAACTCAATATGACACAAAAATTCGGCAGGAAAGATACGGACCGGCTCGAAGAAATTATCGCAGGCACCGTCCCTGCCGGCAATACCCTTGTCCTCACCGCCGACAAGGTGGACAGGCAGAAAAAGCTCTTCAAGGTCATTTCAAAAAAGGGGACGGTAATCGCCTTTCCCGCGGCAAAGCCCAAAAGCGGCACACAGAGGGACCTTCTCATGGAGGGGATAGGAAAAATCCTGGCGAAAAGTGGGAAACGGCTCTCACCGGAGGCCATGCAGGAAATGGGCAGACGGACGGGCTTTAACCTGAGGATGTCACAGAAAGAGCTGGAAAAACTGATCACCTATGCGGGAGATAAAAGTACAATCGACAAGAGAGACGTCGACGCAGTCACCGGAAAGTCGAGCGAAGATTCCATCTTCGATCTCACCGCCGCAATCGTAGATAAGGACACAGAGAAGGCGCTCACGACACTCAGGGAACTCCTTAACCGGGGCATCCATTACATGGTCATTCTGTCGATGATAATCAGGGAGGTCAGATTTCTCCTCCAGGGAAAGATTCTGTTGAAAGAGGAGTCCCTATCCTCCTTCCGTCCGACCATGCACTACAGAGATTTTCAGAATATGATTTATCCAGGCGTGAAGGAACTTGCCAAAAAGATGGGTAAAAACAGTGAATGGCTGATGGGGCAACACCCCTATGTCGTCTATAATAATTTAAGAAACAGCGAGCGCTATTCCTACGACGGCCTATTGGAATATATGGAGAAACTGGTCGACTGTGACCTCGATTTGAAGACAAAGGGAGTAAATCCCAAACTCGTTCTGGAACATCTCCTGATTTATATGTGCAGTTAAAAGATATGATGGTCCGGTAAAGCTATTATAATTTCTTAAACCTCTTCTGCTTCAGCCGCTCTTTTTTCGATATCCTTCGAGAGGGTCCCTTCTTTTTGGTTCCAACCATAGGATCATCGTCATCATCCTCTGCAAGCATCCCCTTTTCGAAAAGGACTGCCTCCTCTTCCTCCATTCGCACCTTGTCTTCAAATTCGGGGGAGGAAATGGTCACCCCCGATGTTCTCGAAATCGCAGCCGCCACACCTCCATCGGAAGTAACCACCACGATTTCTTCTCCTCCCCTTTTTCGGGCGATCCTTTTTATGACTTCATCCGCCTTCTCACCCAGCCGGGAGTATATGATTGTGATGCCCCCTTCCCTCGTACGCTCCTCATTGGGCGATCCACCGATCCACCCGTCAAAGACGATGGTAAGCCTGTGACTCTTGAGGCGTTTATAACGTACCATCCTGCGTATCAACTCATTGCGCCCCTCTTCAAGGCTGTATTTTTCAAAACGTCTCAGTGAGTCCGACTGTCTGATAAGATTGTACCCGTCGATGATTATATGCATTCGCTCTACCGGGCTGTCCGAGCCCGCCTCTCCCTTCGCTCTCTTTATTATTTTTTTATTCTCGACCCAATGGAAAATGCAAGGAAAATAATACCCATCACCCAAGCAACGGCCCACGACCACGGGGATCAACAAACATATGTTAAAGGATCGAAGGCTTTCACTCTTTAAATTGTTGCCGAAAGCGTCTCACACCCATTGACAGCTTCCCAAGTCAAGGCACAAAACAATTGACCCCGTTATATGCTTGACATTACAATTACCCTATCTTAGCATACAATATGCGAATGTGAGAATAATTGCTGATTATTAAAGGAAAATGGGTCTGAGAGGAGTGTGTCATGCTGGAGGATTATCAGAAAAAAATTATCGATTTATTGTATAAACAGGAGTCTTTACTGGCCAGGCTATATCAAGTTTTTGCTGATCAGTTTCCCGATTTCAGTGATTTCTGGCAAGAATTGATGAAAGAGGAAGAACAGCATGCCGAGTGGATAAAAAAGTTTTATCAAGCAGAGAAAAAAGATCTCGTGGCCTTCAGTGAGGGTAAAATTAAAACCTATACGATGAACTCTTTTATTGAAAACCTTGAAAGAACGATCGGGCGAGCCGAAAAGAGAGAAATAAATCTAAAAATGGCAATTGCATATACCCTGGACTTTGAAAGATCACTCATTGAGAAAAACGTTTTTTCACACTTTCAGGTTATTGACGAAACAGTGCAGGGGATTATGGGAAAAATTGCACATGAAACAAGAAGACATGCCAAGAAGGCCGAGGACATGATGGCCCGTTTAAATAATTGAAACTTCGGCACAAGCTATTGAAGCTGGTTGCAGCAATGTGCTGCGCTATTAGATCCTGAGAAAGAATGAACTACACCGCAAGCAGCGAGGTATCAAAATGAGTGTTTTGTCGTTTCTATCGCAGCAAGCTGCGGGGAATTAAACCCTGCAGATTTCGCATTACACTGAAAGTGATTAAAGTAATCCCTGTAATCTGCGAAATCTGTGGATTAAATAATGACATAAAATGAGGGGTTACGCTTTACACAATTCTTACACGTCAAAAATAAGGGGGTTACGAGAAATTCTCGTAACCCCCTTATAATCTTGGTGGAGCTACGCGGGATCGAACCGCGGACCTCTTGAATGCCATTCAAGCGCTCTCCCAGCTGAGCTACAGCCCCATATTGACAAATCAAAAAAGGTAACTAACATAAGGCTTCAGGGATTGTCAATATTTTTTTCCCGATGGGATATCAATATACAACTTGACAAACAACACTGATTATGGTCAATTGCGGTACCTATAGATTTGAAGCGGGGTTCGACTCATGAAGAAAAATTTGACCAAGTTAAGCAACACGAAAAGGAAACGGAAACACGGTTTCCGAACCAGGATGGCAACACGATGGGGCAGGCAAATCCTGAATAGAAGAAGGGCAAAGGGCAGAAAAAGGCTCGCCGTTTAATATTCAGTGGACAGGACATGCTGAAACACTTATTTAAATCTGCCTGCATACAACATGAGAAAGCAAACCTTTGGCAAAGATGAACGGATACGAAAGAGACGAGACTACTTGAGGGTATATCAGGGAGGGAGTCGTATCGGATCGAGTAATTTCATCGCCATACTGGGCAGTGATCAATCGGGCAAAACGAGACTGGGAATAGCAGTTAGCAAAAAGGTAGGGAATTCGGTCACAAGAAACAGGATCAAACGTCTTGTAAAAGAATTTTTCAGGCTAAGAAAAGACAGCTTACCTGATTCAAAAGATATCGTAATTGTAGCAAAAAAAGATGTATCTTTGTTGAAATATCAGGATGTATGTACAGAGCTGGACAGGCTCTTTGGGAGGGGTTAGGATATGAAGTTTTTGGGGAAGATATTTATTGTCTTCATAAGGTTTTATCAATTTTTTATATCCCCTCTTTTCCCGCAGAGTTGCCGCTTTTTACCCTCATGCTCCGAATATGCTGCTACGGCCATTAAACGCTATGGCCCACTTAAGGGAGGCGTCCTTGGCCTGAAGCGCATTATTCGCTGCCACCCCTTCAATCCCGGCGGATACGATCCCGTAGATTAGCCAATGCATTACATAACGGAGGACATGAATGGATAAAAGGACATTCCTTGCCATAATTCTATCATTAGGATTAATGATGGGGTATCAATATTATATCGCTAAAAAATATCCACAGAAACCTGAGGTAACCCAGACGGCAGAGGTAGAAAGGGAAACAAGGGGGAGCGATAAAGACAGGATTATCGAAAGAGGTACCGCGGAACCGGGACAAGAGGTGCGACAGATGATCGTACAACAGGATTCACTGACGGAAAAGACTGATTCCCGAGAAATTGGTAAAGATATTACAGTCGAAAGTCCTCTCTATACAGCAATTTTCAGTTCCCAGGGCGCAAGTCTGAAATCTTTCAAACTAAAGAACTTCCGAGAGTCCGTCGAAAAGGATGCGGAACTGGTTGAATTTGTCAACGTAAAGAAAGGGATGCTCAACCCTCTCGTCACCACCTTTCCCAATTCGAGCATCGATCTTCCCGCAGATGTGACATACAAAACCGACGCTGATTCCATCGATTTGACCAGGGGCAAAGACACACAGCGACTTACCTTTTCCTGGTCCTATACGGACAAGATCAGAATAGACAAGGTCTTTACCTTCTATGCCGACAAATATGCCTTCGAACTGGAGATGAAGGTTCACAACCTGTCGGAAAACACGCTCAGCGAAAACGCTCTTCTGAGCTGGAACTGGTATTTTGATCCCGATGCGGACACTGATAGATACAGCAACGTTGGACCCGTCTCATTTATCAAAGAAGAATTCGATACGGAAAATCCAAAAAAACTGGGAGAGAAAAAGTATCTTGGACCGGACGTTTCCTGGGTGGGACTTGAGAGGAAATATTTTATTGCCTCCATGATACCCGAACAACCGTCACTGACCAGTTTTGTTGTTTCCAAAGACGACAGAAACCTCGTTTCCGCCGGTCTTGAGGGTCCGAAAGATACGATCCCTCCGGGACAATCGGCTGTTTTCAGGTACACACTCTATATCGGCCCAAAGGACTACACAATTCTGAAGGCGGAAGGTGTCGGTCTTGACAATTCCATCAATTTTGGTTCATGGGTAAAATGGCTGGCCCTCCCCCTCTTATACGTCCTGAAGTTTATCTACCAGTATGTCCATAATTACGGTATTGCGATTATCATTCTTACAATATTTGTTAAGCTTCTCTTCTGGCCTCTGGGGAATATAAGCTACCGGTCCATGAAGCAGATGCAGAAACTCCAGCCGCAGATGCAGACCTTGAAAGAAAAGTTCAAAGACGACAAGGCAAAGATCCAGCAGGAAACAATGGCCTTGTATAAAAGACACAAGGTCAACCCCATGAGCGGTTGTTTGCCCATGGTGATACAGCTTCCCGTCTTTTTCGGGCTCTACCGGGCACTCCTCTATTCCATAGAACTGAGGCATTCGCCGCTCTTCTTCTGGATACAGGACCTGTCAGCGAAGGATCCATACTATATAACACCCATCATCATGGGTGCAACGATGTTCCTCCAGCAGAGAATGAGTCCCACTCCCGGAGGGAATGAAATGCAGGCCAAGCTGATGATGTGGATGCCTGTAGTCTTCACATTCCTGTTCCTGAGTTTCCCCTCGGGCTTGGTACTCTATTGGTTGTTCAATAACATTTTGAGTATTGGACAGCAGTACTACATCAATAAGCGATCATCTTGAAAGAGGTAGCATACATGAACAAAACGATAGAGGTTGAAGGTAAAAATATTGATGCGGCCATTGCAATGGCCTGTGCGGAATTCGATTTACCAAGAGAAAAATTAAATATTGAGATAATATCCGAAGGATCTTCAGGGCTTTTCGGATTCGTGGGAGCAAAGAAGGCATCGATCAGAGCCAGTATCATGTCCTTCGATATGGAAATGGATGACTCACAGGAAATCCATGCCGTTAGAGCAGAGTCAAAAGATACCGCTCCATCGAATGTGGCCGTCGATGATGAAAGTGCGGCAGCGGAGGCAAGAGAGATCCTTGAAGGCATTCTAAAAATGATGAATCTCGACTTCCCCGTAAAGACAGAGGAAACTGAGGAAAATGTCGTTCTCAACATAGTCGGCGACGGCAGCGGACTTATCATCGGACGAGGGGGACAGACCCTCGATGCCATGCAGTATATAGTCAACAAGGCGCTGGGGAAAAACGGGCGGAAGCGAAAGCGGATCATCCTCGATACTGAAAATTACAGACATAAGAGGAAGAATACATTGACAGCTCTGGCCGAAAAACTGGGGGCAAAGGCCAAACAGGCAAAGAAACCAGTTACGGTCAATCCCATGAATGCCCATGATCGCAGAATAATCCACATGGCCCTGCAAAACGACACAGACCTGACCACCAAGAGCCGCGGAGAAGGAACCTTCAGGAAGATCATCATTATACCGGCCAAAAGGGGATAATAACTCCACGAAAGCAGCGGATGCCTGAAGGGTAGAGTGCCGGGAGTGCCCACAGTGGGTAATTTGTCCGGCACCAGCCGACACCGTCGATAGGGCACAAACCTCCCGATAAAAACCCAGGCATTGGGAAGCCATTGAAGCTCCCCGCAACAAGTTGCGGGGAATCTCCGACTGGTTAGTAAGGTAGAAATTGGTTTTGTTGGAAAGCAATTTCGTTACCGCACTTATCCCCTAAAGGGGACTTCCCCCTTTAGGAGGGCAAGGAATATGTCAACAGAAGACACCATAGCAGCCATAGCAACCCCTAGGGGTGTTGGCGGAATCGGTATTATCAGGGTAAGCGGCGAGAAGGCTGAAGAAATCTGTCGTCTTTTGTTCAGACCAGGGAAAGACACCACCTTCTTTCAGAGTCATCACCTCTACCACGGAACCATCCTGTCTCCCGACACAGATGAAGCCATCGACGAAGTATTAATTTCCTTGATGAGACATCCCCATTCATACACGGGAGAAGACACGCTTGAAATAAACTGTCACGGCGGACCCCTCATCCTCGAAACAGTCCTGCACGCGGTAATCTCGGCGGGGGCGCGTCCCGCCCTTCCCGGTGAGTTCACGAAACGTGCCTTTTTGAATAACCGCATCGATCTTTCACAGGCCGAGGCGGTCATCGACATGATCTCGGCAAAGACTGATAGGGGACTTAATCTTGCCCTCTCCCTCCTGAGAGGAGAGTTATCCAAGAAAGTCGGCACAATCAGGGAAGCACTCATCAAAATCCTGGCACTTTTAGAAACGGCCATCGACTTTACCGATGACGACATAGAGTTTGTACCTGCATCAGAAATCTCAGACAAAATCACCAATGTCACCCACGATATCAGAGTAATCCTGTCGACATACAGAGAGGGAAGGCTTTACCGCGATGGTCTGAAGGTACTCATCACAGGAAAACCGAATGTGGGAAAATCGAGCCTCTTAAACAGGCTCCTTGGCGAAAAGCGGGCCATCGTGACGCCCATACCGGGGACGACTCGGGATTTTATCGAAGAATCGATAAACATCAGGGGTATTCCCCTTGACTTCATCGATACGGCAGGGATACGGAATGTGGACGCCGCCATTGAAAAGGAGGGCATACGGCTGGTGTGGGAAAAGGCTGAATCTGCCGATCTCATTATTGTTCTTCTCGATGGAAGTTCCCCACTAACCGATGATGATCGTCAGGTCATAGCGGGGAACAGGGGGCGTAATATCGCCTTGGTCGTCAACAAATCTGATCTTCCCGCACAACTGGCTGACGAGGAATTGGACAGCTTACTGCCGGGCATTACACCCCTTTGGATATCTGCAAAATATGGAACGTCTACAGATGAATTAGAGAAAAAGATATACGCCCATGCCTGTGGAAATGACGACGATAACCATTCCGATATTGTCCTCACCAACCTTCGTCACAAACTGTCACTGGAAAAGGCGGCCGAACTCCTGGAACAGGCCGGAGAGACTATAACAAAAGATCTCTCTCCCGAACTCCCCGCCCTCGACATCAGGGAAGCCCTCGACTGTCTCGGCGACATTGTGGGCATCACGACGAATGAAGATATCCTCGATGAAATCTTTTCCAAATTCTGTATCGGTAAATAGATTCGTGGAGAAATGATAACGCAGGAGTACATCTATCGGGTCGGCACTGCTTCAATGCCTGCTTCTTCCTCACACCCTCCAGATATTTTTCACTTTTTTATTAACCGGTGAGATCACTGTTCACGATAGGTCTTTACCAGAGCCTGGATTTGTGTCCGTATCTCCTTGTCTGGTGTAACCTCAAGCACTCTCTCAATCGGAAGATGATCCTATTTTGTATGGTGATTACGGCCTTGCTTTCATAGGTCTTGTTATACGATTGTTTCTTCTTTGTTCATGAGCCAGTAAACAGGACGTTCCGGAACTGCTAATACCCGCCGTAAGAAAAGTCGCTCACTTCGATCCCCGTCTGACTCCCTGCATTGTTGACGCTGATACTGGAAACTCCCGAGGGGACGCTGACACGCACTTCTTTGCCCCCTGCTGGACCCCATTGATTGACAAATGTTGTATAAAATTCCTGACGGTCTGCCTTTCTCGTGCTCAGTGTGATGGTCTCTTTGCGGTTTCCCACTGCCATATTGAACCGGTTTGTGGCTTCCTCTGTACTGACGTTATGGTCATTCCACAAGAGAAATGTCAGAACACCACCCTTATTGTGGGGCAGGATGATAGTGCCGCCCGTGTATCCATAAAAGGTCCTCCCCGAATTTGTTCCCTGTAAAGTCCTGGCGAAGTTATTCAATACACGGGTCGTCCGGTTTACATTTTCGTCAAAGCGGATAATGATGGGTGCGCCTTGCGTGAATTCCACATCCGATATCTCTACACCCGTCTGGGACCCCGAGTTGTTAAAGTTTACGCGGGACACCCCTTCGGGAACCTGAATAGTCATGTCAGCACCCCCGGCCGGTCCCCACTGGTTCCTGAATTCCCGATATTCTTCACTCAGATCAAAGGCCGTCGTGTACTGAGTAAATGTGTCTTTCCGCAATGCAACCGCTACATTAATCTTGTTCAACGCGAAAGCAAATCCCACATGTTGGTCATTCCATACCTTGAATGTGAGAAATCCCCCTCCGTTGTGAGGCAAAAAGATAGATCCACCGGTATAGCCGTAATATTTCCGGTTTGACTTGGAGCCATTCAGAACCCTGCTTACCTGCACCATCGGTCTGCCCGCGGGGCGTAGGGCCTGCACCTCATACCCTCCCGGCAGGTACCGGTATCCTTCAATAAACTGTACATTGGATATTTCAATCCCCGTCGCACTGCCGCCATTATTAAATGTAAAAGATGAGACACCCGGCGGTATGGCAAGCACTACCCGTTGTATTCCCGCCGGCCCCCACTGGTTTCGAAACTCGCTGTATTCTTCCACAAGCTGATTACGGGTGGCATAACTGGCTATTTTGACACTGCTTCCTCCAAGGGTTGCGTTAAAGTAGTTGGTGTTTCCGTATCCCTTCACCTGCATGTCATTCCACAGAGAAAATGAGAGCATACCGCCCCTTTCGTGGGGGAGAGTAATCGTTCCTCCCGTAAATCCATAATATCTGGTTCCCGTTGCAGCGCCATGGAGGACCCGTCCTACAGATATGGACACCCCACCCTCGCTCTCAACTGAGTATGATGTTCCCGTACATACTAAGAGACTCATGCCTAATGCACACAAAAAATAAAATATTTTTTTCTTCATAATCACATCTCCTTCAAAAGGGGAATTTTTCTCATTACCTTGTTATTACTCCATCTTACTAGGATTAAAATTCAAAAGGCAAGTAAAAAGGGGTAGGTGGTCCACAGATTAAGCTTGAAAATAACGAGATTATTATCTATAAGTGAATGCTGCTTTTCTGCCCCCTTCTCCTACCAACTCATCTTTAATGGCATGGCAAACAGCGATAACAGTTTCTGTTCTGAGAAGACGGTGGTTCGATTAAGATCTACCTGGGCATGAAGTCAAACGCTGACAGAAAAATAATACCACGAGGTAGTAATATATGCCGATACGCAGGGACATCAAAAGAATCATGATTATAGGGTCAGGTCCCATAGTCATAGGTCAGGCATGCGAGTTCGATTATTCAGGGACTCAGGCATGCAAGGCCTTAAAATCACTTGGGTATGAGATAGTTCTCGTAAATTCCAACCCGGCGACTATCATGACCGATCCCAATATGGCCGATGTCACATACGTGGAACCGCTCAATATCCAGGTCCTCGAAGAGATTGTGGAAAAGGAACGCCCCGATGCGATACTCCCAAACCTCGGCGGTCAATCGGGACTGAATCTTACCTCGGGACTAGCCAAAGCGGGCGTCCTCGATAAGTACGACGTCAAGATAATCGGCGTCAATATCGATGCTATCGAACGGGGCGAAGATCGCATCGCCTTCAAGGAAACAATGAATCGCCTCGGCATGGATATGCCGAAAAGCAGCCCCGCCTATACCGTTGAAGAAGCGGAAAAGATTGCCGAAGATCTCGGCTATCCCGTAGTTGTCAGGCCCGCCTATACAATGGGAGGAACGGGAGGCGGTCTTGTTTATAACAAAGAAGAATTACGTCTTATTGCCGGCCGCGGTATAGCGGCAAGCCTTATCGGACAGATACTCATAGAGGAATCAGTTCTCGGGTGGGAGGAACTGGAACTCGAGGTGGTACGGGATGCAAAGAATCAGATGATCACCGTCTGTTTTATAGAAAATGTCGATCCCATGGGAGTTCACACGGGAGACTCATTCTGCACGGCCCCCATGCTTACCATTGCTTCCGAACTGCAGGAACGCCTGCAAAAATATGCCTATGACATCGTAGAGGCCATTCAGGTCATCGGGGGCACAAATGTCCAGTTTGCCCATGACCCCAAAACCGACCGCGTAGTCGTCATCGAAATAAACCCGCGAACGTCACGCTCCTCGGCCCTGGCATCAAAGGCGACGGGCTTCCCCATCGCCTTTATATCCTCCGTGCTTGCAGCTGGTCTGACACTCGATGAGATTCCCTACTGGAAAGAAGGAACCCTCGACAAATACGCGCCTTCAGGAGATTACGTAGTCGTCAAATTCGCCCGCTGGGCATTTGAGAAATTCGCCGGTGCACAAGATGTGCTGGGCACACAGATGCGTGCCGTGGGCGAGGTCATGAGCATCGGCAAGACCTACAAGGAGGCCCTGCAAAAGGCGATACGATCCCTTGAAATAAACCGCTACGGCCTTGGATTTGCAAAGGATTTTCATCAAAAAACCCTCGAAGATTTGATGGCCCTCCTGTCAGTACCGACGAGTGAAACACATTTCATCATGTACGAAGCGCTGAGAAAGGGTGCAACAATTGATGAACTCCACAAAAAGACCCATATCAAGGTCTGGTTCATCGAAGAGATGAAGGAACTGGTAGAAGTGGAAGAGGAAATCCTGGCCTTCAAGGGCGAAACCCTCCCCGACGATCTTCTCAGAAGGGCAAAAAAAGACGGTTTTTCAGACCGCTATCTCAGCCAATTACTCGCTCTTTCCGAAACAGAAATCCGGAAACGGCGTAAAGAACTGGGCATAGTTCAGGGATGGGAACCTGTCCCCGTAAGCGGAGTCGATGATAAGGCCTATTACTATTCCACCTATAACGCCCCTGACAGAGTGCCCACCTCTGACAAACGAAAGATAATCGTCCTCGGTGGAGGCCCCAATCGCATAGGACAGGGAATAGAATTCGATTACTGCTGCGTCCACGCCGCACTCACGCTGCGAGACGAGGGAATCGAATCGATAATGATCAACTGCAATCCCGAAACGGTATCGACGGATTACGACACATCGGATAAACTCTATTTCGAACCACTGACGGTGGAAGATGTCCTCAGTATCTATGAGAAAGAGCAACCCGAGGGGGTTATTGTTCAGTTCGGCGGACAGACACCGCTCAATATTGCCAAGGAACTGGCCGAAGCGGGTGTTAAAATTATCGGAACGTCGCCTGAAATGATCGATCTTGCGGAGGATCGGGACCGTTTTCGAAAGACAATGGAAAAGCTTGAAATTCCTGAACCGGAATCGGGGATGGCAAGTAATCTTAAGGAGGCCCTTACAATCGCCGAGAGAATCGGCTACCCCTTGATGGTAAGACCTTCCTATGTCCTCGGAGGCAGGGGAATGGAGGTAATCTACGATGAAGAGATGCTCAACCATTATGTGACTGCGGCCGTGGACGTGACGCCGGAAAGGCCGATTCTCATCGACAAGTTTCTGGAAAATGCCATAGAGGCGGAAGCAGATGCCATTGCCGATGGGTCCGATGCATTCATCCCGGCCATCATGGAGCATATCGAACTGGCAGGGGTCCACTCCGGCGATTCGGCCTGCGTCATTCCCCCCATCAACATATCGGAGAAACACCTGGAAACCATATACGACTACAACCGAAAGATCGCGAAGGAATTCAAGGTTGTGGGCCTCATGAACATCCAGTATGCCATCATGGACGACGTCGTCTATATACTGGAGGCAAATCCCCGCGCATCGAGGACTGTTCCCTTGGTCTCGAAGGTCTGCGCGATTTCAATGGCACGCATTGCAACACAATTAATGCTGGGGAAGAAACTGGAAAACCTTGATCTCAAATCACGTATTATCCCTCACTTCGGCGTCAAAGAGGCAGTCTTTCCCTTCAACATGTTTCCCGAAGTCGATCCACTCCTCGGACCGGAGATGCGCTCTACCGGTGAGGTGCTGGGCCTCGCCGATTCCTTCGGCCTCGCCTTTTATAAGTCGCAGGAAGCGGCAAAACAGGTCCTCCCCTATGAAGGGACTGTGCTTATAACTGTATCCGAAGATGACAAAAAATTCATATCGACAGTGGCCAAAGATTTTCAAATACTTGGATTCCAGATACTGGCCACCAGTGGAACGCACCGCTTCCTCGCCGAAGAGGGCGTCAAGTCTGAAGTGATTCTCAAGCTACATGAAGGCCGACCCAACATCACCGACGGCATCATGAACAGGGAAATCGATTTGATTATCAATACACCGAGCGGCAGAATGAGTCAGCACGACGATTCATATATACGAAAAACGGCAATCAAATATGGAGTACCCTACATTACATCACCCGCTGCCGCCGATGCCGCGGCGAAAGGCATCAGAGCCGTTCGTCAGGGTCACGGATCGGTAAAGTCACTTCAGAGTTATCACGCCGACATCACCTTCAGAGAGAAATAAATTATGGGTTCACCAAAGGAAAAATGCGGTCTATTCGGTATCTATTCCACCGGCAATTGCGTCTTTGATATCTATCGCGGCATCGATTTCCTGCAGCACAGGGGGCAGGAATATTGCGGAATCTCGACATTCGATGCCGATGGCGAAGGGGATACGCAGCTCAATTTTCTCCAGTCCCTCGATGAAGAGAACGACGATTCGACATTCAATCGGGAAATCAACCACGTCACCCACCATGGCAAAGTAATCGATGCCTTCACCGACAACGAATTAACAAACCTGAAAGGCAAATGGGGTATAGGGCATGTAAGCCTGTGGGAACGTCAGCCCATGAAGTGGCAGACAAAGGGTGGAGAGGTTGCCATCGCCTTCAGCGGAAACATCATAAACTCCGATGAACTGATGCAGGAGATGATGAATCGGGGAAAATCCTTTTATAAGAGCTACGACATCGAAATCATCTCCAAGATAATCATAGAAGAGTCCGACATCGTTGCGGGGATCGCCGCTCTGAAGGAAAAGATACGGGGAGCCTATTCACTGGTTGTTCTCACCAAAGACGGGATTTACGCAACCCGCGATATCTACGGATTCAGACCCCTTATTCTCGGCAGGGACTCGAAACGCTATGCCGTCAGTTCAGAATCCCGTGCGATTCAAAATCTCGATATGGAGGTAATCCGCGACGTCGCAGCCGGAGAAATCGTCCTTATCAATGAAAAGGGATTCCACACCGTTGCGAAACTGGACTCGCCCCGCACGGCACACTGTTCCTTTGAATGGGCCTATACGGCAAGCATAGACTCTATCATCGACGGTGTATATGTACAGGAGGCACGCAACAACCTGGGGGCACATCTCGCACAGAGGGATATTGATGAAGGGGGTGTACCGGCAGATATCGTCGCTCCTGTCCCCCTCTCAGGCATTGGTCATGCGCTGGGGTACCACAAATATTCGGGAATCAACTATGAAGAGGTATTCCTCTATCACCGATATGCCGATCGAAGTTACATGCAGGCGACACAGATAGCCCGGGAAAAGATGGCCAAGCGCAAACTTTCACTCTTGCCCTATGCTGTAAAGGAAAAACGTATTATCCTCTGTGACGACTCCATTGTCAGGGGTACACAGATCATGCACAAGGTCACGGAGCTGAAGAAGGCGGGCGCCCGAGAGGTCCATGTGCGCATCGCCTGTCCACCCCTCATGTATCCCTGTGACTTCGGAATCTCGACCCGCTCCCGCGACGAGCTGCTGGCCCGCCAGTATTTTACGGATGGCGACATAACATCCATCGAAAGGCTGAGGGAATTCGAGGCATGGGTTGCCGCCAAAATAGGCGCCGACTCCGTTAAATTCAATACAATCGATAGCTTTGTAACCGCTATGCTTCTCCCGAAAAGCAGTCTCTGTCTGAAATGTTTCGACGGTATCGATCCCTGCAGGGAGAACGACTAAACACTTTAACCTGTATTGAGCATTTCGATTCCCCAATTTTGACCCTCATGCCTTCAGGAAACCCACGTGACACGAAAGAGAATGAACTACCCCGCCGCCGCAAACAGCCGGGTATTAAAATGAGTGTTTTGTCGTTTCTATCGCAGCACGCTGCGGTAAATTGAATCCTACAGATTTCGCATCGCACTTGAAGTGATTAGAGTAATCCCTGTAATCCGCGAAATCTGTGGATTAAAAATTGTAAGCATAACTTGTCTCATGTAAATAAAAGATATATTGTGGGATTTAATCATTGCAATTGACATAGATGCCGCCGGAGGTAAATCATGCTGCAATTGAAAGAGCGCTTAAAAACCTGGCAGTCAAATACAAATATAGCACGACTTTTATGGATTACGACACT
>CAYMYS010000048.1:0-22794 GCA_964394725.1 uncultured Syntrophaceae bacterium | reverse complement strand
AATCGAGGCCTGCCCGTCGGTGATATAATCGACCGCATCCGGGATGAAGTTATCAAATTTGCCGGAGACCAACCGCAGTTCGATGATATCACATTGATGGCATTGAAGACGAAGCAGGACGATTACCCGGTTTGATTGACACTCCCCGCAGTAAGCGCGTCCGCTATGTAGTTGGAGGATTGAGAAGATTCTGAAGCCGCTTCGGATCGTACTCGCGGGAGAGAAGGGTGCCCTCCTGCAGGGTTGCAATCCCGTCGGTAAAACAGGGCTTTTCTTTTTGATAGAGTATGCCGATGGGGATTTTATCGCCCCACTCCCGGGAAAGTTTCAGTGCCTTGTCGAAATCATCGGGCACGTAATCCTCCTCAAAGAGGTCATAGACACGTTTCTTATACCACCCGAAGGTGTTGACGGAGTTGAAGGAGACGCAGGGCTGAAGAATGTCGATGAGACTGATGCCCTTGTGCCGTATACCTTCCTGAATAACTCTGCTCAGGTGTTCCATATTCCCCGAGAAACCGCGTGCCACAAATCCGGCACCGAGAACGAGGGCAACTGCCAGCGGGTTGAAGGATTCCATCATCACTCCCTGGGGCTGCATCTTTGTAACCATACCCCTGTCCGCCGTAGGTGAGGCCTGCCCCTTGGTGAGACCATAGACCTTGTTATCGTGCACGAGGAGTGTAAGATCGACGTTCCTGCGAATGGCACTCATGAAATGATTGCCCCCCTCGCCGTAGCAGTCGCCATCGCCCGAATTGACGATGATATTGAGATCGTGGTTTGCTATTTTGGCCCCCGTCGCCAGGGGGAGCGCCCTTCCATGGAGGCCGTGAAAGGTATTGCACTGGAGGAAATGGGGGGTCTTTGCCGCCTGACCGATGCCCGATACCATCACAATCTTCTCGGGCGGAATCTCCAGTTTTACGAGGGCATCCTTCATAGCAGCCAGAATCCCGAAGTTTCCGCAGCCGGGACACCATTTATTTTCGAAATCGGAATAGTAATCGTCTACCGTGACCACAGCATTACTCCAGATATTTCTTTAGCCCTTCGGCAACTTCGATGGGATAAAAGGGTCTTCCATCATATTTCAGTATTGCACCGGCATGGCTCAATCCCGTTTCCTGCCGTATGAGCTGACCCAATTGGCCGGTCCTGTTCTGTTCCACGACAAAGAATTTCTTTCCCTGATCGAGGAGCGTGAGCGTTGCCTTCGCAGGAAAGGGCCACAGATCGTTGAAATGGATGCTTCCTGCATCGACGCCCTCGTTTTGCAGCATAGCGACGGCTTCTTGTATGACTCCTTCCGTCGATCCCCAGCCTACGAGGAGAATCTCGCTATTGCCGTGAAATATTCGGGGAGGGGTCATCTCCCCCAGCATACCCGCCACCTTCGCATTTCTTTTGTCAGCCATTGCAGCCCGGTTCAATTTATCTTCGCTGATGTGGCCGTCTTCCAAGTGCTCATTCCCCGACACAACAACGAGGGCCTCCCCTTTGCAGGGTAAGGCCCGGGGGGATATGCCCGAAGGTGTAACTTCATATCGCTTGTAGTCGCCGGCATTCGCCATATCTTTATCACCGACGACGAATCTTTCAATTGTTTCGGGCACGGGAAAGGGGCCGTCATCGGTATAAAGAGAGTCACAGAAAAATTGATCCACCAGGATTATGGCAGGAACCTGATACTTTTCGGCAAGACGAAATGCCCGCGCAGTCGTTTCATAGGCCTCGGCAGGTGATGCCGGGGCAAATACGAAGCGGGGGAATTCGTCCTGGGCGGCCCGTATGACAAACTGAAGGTCGCCTTGGGAGGTGCGCGTCGGAAGCCCCGTTGCCGGGCCCGGTCTCTGGGCATTGACGACAACGATGGGTGTTTCTGTTATACCGGCGAGCCCCAGACCCTCAGTCATAAGACAGAACCCTCCACCCGACGTCGAAGTCATGGATCTCACTCCGGCAAATGAGGCGCCGATGATCATGTTTATGGCGGCAATCTCATCTTCCACCTGTTCAACCACTACGGGAAAATCTCTGGAAAAGGAGTTCATATTGGCCATCACACCCGTCGCCGGAGACATGGGATAGAAGGCCGCTATGCGACAGTCAGCAGCAAGCGCCCCCAGAGCAATGGAGCGGGAGCCGTCGATGAGTCTCCCTTTGGGATCGGCAAAGTCCCATAGAAAACCACTATTAAGCGAAACACCCTTTACCGACCGGTACCCCAGTTCGGCAGCAGAGAGGTTCATTTTTAAAACGTCGGATTTCTTTCCGAATTGTTCCGAAAGGACGGATTTGAATATCTCGAAGGGTGCCCCCAGAATAGCCAGACTGGCGCCTGCAGCAACGGTATTGGATGTGATCTTACCGCCGGCCTTATCCGCCAGCGTCTCAAAGGGGATCGACAGAACATTCTCCTCTTCACCGGCGGTTTTAGCCATCAAAACGATACCATCGCTGACAAGCTGGTCACAATGCAGATCGAAGGTTCTGCGGTCCAGGGCAACGAGGAGATTTATTCTATGGTGGGGCGCCCATACCGGCTTATCACTGATACGAATCTGAAAAAAACTGTGCCCACCACGGATTCTCGATTCAAAATCGTTGATCGCCATGACGTGCAGACCAGCCTTGTGACAGACCTGGGCCATCAATGTTCCCACCGTCTGTATTCCCTGGCCCGCTTCACCGCCGATCTTTACGGTAATGTCTAAACCCATTCCTTACCTCGCTAAAGGTTGCCGGTTTAGTGTTCAGATTACGATCTATGGCGCAATTTTACATAATAAATTGTCAATAGTACAGAAAAATATTGACACTATGTCTCTATAATTAAAAAATAGCAGGAGGGTGGGAATGTTTCTCATCTCGGAAATGGTACCTTACGAATTATTTACATAAGGTTCTTCTCCAATTCAGTTGGAGAAGAGGGTTCAAGGATTCATGGCTCCAGGATTTATTTTCTAAAGACTTTATAAGTGCTTTTAACATTCTGTCAATTTCTTCTGTTTTTCAACTGTAAACGGTAAACGGTTACGTAGTTCTTTGGCCTTTCACTTGAACCCTGGAATCCTCGACGCTCGACCCCTTTGAACCCTCTGTGATCACGCCTGCCTCATTGGAGACAACCCCTTCATTTTACCTTAATTATCTACAACTAATCGAGAGATGATCCGATAATTTCACTTGCCTAAAGGTTTTAATATACCTAAAATGGACATCGGCAATATGGATTTTGAAGCTCTCTGCTTCACGTTACAGTGAATCTGTGATGGAACGTTACAATATAGAGGAGGGACTTATGAAAGAAATTAACAGAAAGGAACTGGCTCAAAACAACGGGAAAGAAGGAAAGGCAACACATGTTGCGGTGAAGGGAAAGGTTTACGACGTAAGCGACAGCAAACGCTGGAAAAATGGCCTTCACATGAACCGGCATGAGGCCGGTCAGGACCTGTCGGATAACCTGAAGGCTGCACCTCACGGAGAAGAGGTTTTGGAGAAGTTCACTCACATAGGAGTTGTAAAACCTGACGAGAGTAAAGAAAAACCGCCCATTCCCGGCTGGCTCTTCAACCTTCTGGAGGCCCATCCCTTTTTCAAGCGACACCCCCATCCGATGGTGGTCCATTTCCCTATGGCCTTTTTTATTACGGCGCCCCTCTTTCTGCTCTGGTATTATCTGATCAGCGCCACGGGACCACTCTTGGACGCGGTTTTCTATATGCACATCCTGGGAACAATGTCACTTCCCGTTGCAATCGCCACGGGCTGGTTATCATGGCAGGTCAATTACCTCGGCAAACCCAACGGTCTTATCATCAGAAAGATAGTGCTGTCCGTTATACTGCTCATCCTTGATGTTATCGTCCTCATCGCCCTGGTAGTCTCACCCGCGGTCCTGGCAACCCCGACAGGTGCAGGAATCGTTATACCGATTTTTATTATCGCCTATCTCCCCATCACCTCGATAATCGGGCAGCACGGAGGGGCACTGGTCTTTCCCGTACACGAGGGAAACGATTAAAAAACCTATGGGCGGGGTAAGTCGAGCATCCTTTTCAGGGCCTTTCGGGCGTCCTCTTTGATTGTATCGGAAACGGTCACCACATTGACTGTACCGATATTTTCGAGGGTCCACAGCAGTTTTTTCAGGTCGATCTTGAACATATTGGTACAGAGCGAGTCATGCAGCTCAATCACCTTCTTGTCTGGATTTTCCCGTGCCAGCCTCTTTACAAGGTTGATTTCCGTACCCACGATTATCGTCGAACCCGGCGCGGCCTCCTGTACGTATTTCACTATATAGCCTGTGGAACCGACGGCGTCTGAAAGGGCAACCACTTCTTCGTGACACTCGGGATGAACGACTATCTTTGCTTCGGGAAACTGCTTTCTCATTTCCCGAACATGTTTTGTCGTAAAATGGGTATGGACGAGGCAGTAACCGTCCCAGAGTATAATCCTGGCCCTTTTAATCTCTTCGCTACTGTTGCCTCCAAAGGGTTTCTGCGGGTCCCAGACTATCATCTCTTCCCGTGGAATGCCCCTTTCATTTCCCGTGTTCCTGCCAAGGTGCTGGTCGGGAAAAAAGAAAACCTTTTCACTCCTGCCAAAGGCCCAATCAAAGGCGGCAGGTGCATTGGATGAGGTACAGACAAGACCGCCATTGCGACCACAGAAGGCCTTGAGATCGGCATCGGAATTCATGTACACAATGGGCGTAATCGCGGCAGTATCGATTACCGAGGCAATCTCCTCCCAGGCCTTCTCGACGTTATGGATATCCGCCATGTCGGCCATAGGGCATCCGGCATGTTCATCGGGTATCTGAACTACCTGATGAGGCCCCGCAAGGATGGCTGCGCTTTCGGCCATGAAATGAACGCCACAGAAAACAATATTCTTTGCCTCTCGACTGTGAGCGGCCTTCTCAGACAGCTCGAAGGAGTCACCGATGAAATCACCCAGATCGACGATATCAATGCGTTGATAATGATGGGCAAGGATCACAAGCTTATCGCCCATCTCTTTCTTGATTTTTCTTATCTCTTCAATATGTCTTTCTTCTGCTGAGCTTCTATCCAACATAACCATTCCTGTCCAAACGCTCCTCTCCGCAAAATGTCATAAGTCCCGATTCCTTTCCCCTACATGCCAGCGTCATATTGAGACTCCGCCCCAGATCCACAGCCAGAGCCGTAGGTCGAGACAGAACCCTGCCGCATGGAATGTCTCTTCGCCGGGGGTTCGCATAATGACGGCATAGGGCTCTCCTTCCACACGTATCAAAAGCGGTTCTTCACCTATCAGATTTTCTTCGTTTACGCTACACAAACCGTTGTCGCATCGGATAATACTAATTTTTTCGACAGAGCTTCGTGCGACCATCTCCATAGGGCTATCCGATCTGTACAAAGCCCTCATTATAATTATGGGCAAGATCGACCATCAGTCTTGTTCCATAACGGCTTCTTGTCGATAGTTTCATCTTACAATCTCCCCTTCGGGATTATGGTTGCCCCTCTACAATCACCTGTCAGATCCGCTCTATTGTTCGACCTTATGATAGAGGATAGAGAGGCGATATCTGCCGCAACGTCTTTACCGCCTCTTTGAGGCTTGAAAGAAATTTCGTTACATCTTCTTCCTCATTATCGACACCAAAGGTAAGCACCATCGTCCCCTGGGCATCGGCATAATCACGCCCCACGGAGAGCAGGACATGTGATGCCCTCAGGGAACCGGCGGCACATGCCGACCGTGTCGACACGGCAATACCTTCATCATCCAGCATGAGAACAACACTTTCCCCTTCAATATATTGTATCGATACGGACACCATATTGGGTAGCGTGTGCTTCGGATGCCCATTGATAAAATAGTCATCTATATAATTGGGAAGCTCGCGAAGGAGCTTGTCCTTCACCTTACTGACATGGGCAATTCTGGATTCCATATCCCTTCGTGCCAGATCGGCGGCAACGCCTGTCCCTATGATCCCAATAAGATTTTCAGTCCCCGCCCTCTTGTTGCTTTCCTGCACGCCGCCTTCAAGAAGCGGCCAGATGGGTGTTCCCTTACGAATGTAAAGACCGCCAACCCCTGCCGGTCCGTAAAAATTATTAGAGGCGAAACTCAATAGATCGACGCCCAGTTTCTGCACGTCAATGGGCACGACCCCGACGGAAGCGACGGCATCTGTATGGAAAATTACCTTTTTCTCTTTTGTGATCCGGCCGATCTCTTCTATCGGCTGTATCGTTCCGATTTCATTGTTGCTGTGCATGATAGATACGAGTATGGTTTCATCGGTGATAGCCTTGGCAACAGCTTCAGGATTAACCCTGCCGGATTCATCAACGGGGACCGAAGTAACCTTATAACCCATCATATGTAAGCGCTTGATGCTCCTCAGAACGGCACTGTGTTCTATATTTGAGGTTACTATATGTTTTCCTTTTTTCGACTGTGAATGTGCCACACCCTTTACTGCGTGATTAATGGATTCCGTCCCCCCCGAGGTAAAGATAATCTCTTCGGGAATTGAACTGTTCAACAGTTTGGCAACCGACTCCCTGGCATTAGTGAGTGCTTTGAGCGCCTTCTCACCCATGCCATGCTGGCTTGAAGGGTTGCCATGATTTTCCCTGATTGCTTCAATCATAGCGTCCTGGACTTCCGGCAGCAAGGGATTGGCCGACAAGTAATCGAGATTTATAATCTTCATGTCCATCACCTCTCCTGTATCATCAGTGTTGTACTTCAATTTCAGACTGGCATGCAGTACACAATGTCGCTCCGTCTGCTATCTCTGAATCGCAGTAGGGACAATGGCATGCGTCTCCATCGACATGTTCGTGCTGTTCTTTTCTCTTATCATCGGGCTTCTTCTTTCCCGCCTTCTTGTCCTCGTAGTCCTTGATCGCCAGATGCAGCGCATCGGCGCCCAGGTTCGAACAATGGAGCTTATTTTTGGGCAGGCCTTCCAGGGCCTCGGCAACATCCTTGTTGGAGATCTTCTTCGCCTCCTCGATGCTCTTCCCCTTCGCCATCTCCGTCAGCATACTGGAAACGGCAATGGCCGCACCGCACCCAAAGGTTTGAAATTTGATATCTTCTATCTTTTCATTTTCTATCTTGAGATATATGGTCATCATGTCTCCACATAGAGGATTGCCGATTTCACCCATCCCCCCAGCGTTTTCGATAACACCCACATTCCTCGGACTTCTAAAATGATCCATAACAGTCTTAGAATACATGGTCATTGCCTCCCAATTTATTTTGTATTATAATAAACACTCTTTATTTCATAGTAAAGTGCTGGGATATATTATTTGTTAAATAATTTTACCTTTCTTAATAAAGTTGCACAAGCATAAATACCCTTGAGCAGTCATTAAGATGTTTTTTGAGAATAAATCTTGGCGAAGCGGAAGAATAGCGATTCCAATTGTTTGAGCCCGAAGGGCGAGTTTTGAAAAGAACAGTGAGCGAAGGCGAGGAGACCTCCGAATCCCCTGTCGCCGAAGAGCTTCTGTACATTTTCATGGGATGGATGATCTTCCAGTCCTGCGTAATTTATCCATTTCACTTCAGGCCTTTCTCCTAAGAACCGTGCCAT
Source organism: uncultured Syntrophaceae bacterium (assembly GCA_964394725.1). Taxonomy (GTDB): domain Bacteria; phylum Desulfobacterota; class Syntrophia; order Syntrophales; family UBA2210; genus JAFGPZ01. Next base: position 15,164 of record CAYMYS010000048.1, on the reverse strand, counting down.
CTTCATGGTATTTTCCATATGCAGTTCCATGCGGAGGGCAAGCGTATCCATTCCTATCATTGTGAGATAGGAGAGGAAGGGTGCAAAATCGGGAAAGCGTTCCTTCTTGCCGGCAAAGGTTTCACTGAGATTCTCGGCCGTCCGGTGCACATGAGAGGCCGTCTGAAATATAGGCGCTATTGTTGCCCCCTGCCAGTCTTTCGGTGACTGTCAGGCATGGATAACCTGCGTATTAAATTTGTATCCTGTTGTATCACTCATATCCTTCCTCCATAACTTATATGAGCACTTCATGCATAGAACTTGAAATACCCTTCATCTTTCCCTCTCCTGACACAACTATGACCCGCCATAATCATTCCTCCAGCACAGTCATCATTGTACACCTCTTTCATCATCCCCTCAGTGTCCCTATCGGCCACAAAAGCATGGCAAAGGGTCAAATTATGATATACAAAAGAGGCCATGGAATCATCCAAATAACACTGCGATGCGAGGGGAATATGACGACTGAAAAAAGCGTTACCGTTGTAGCCACGATAAAGGTTAAGGAAGATATGGTGGACAGTGTAAAGAAGAAACTTGAAGGTCTTGTAACCGCTACGGTGAAGGAGGAGGGGTGTATCAATTACAACCTCCACCAGTCGCTGGATGATAGGTCCCTTTTTATCATCTACGAAAACTGGGAAAGCAGGGATGCCCTCGACAGACACATGGCATCACCCCACTTTAAGGCATGGAGAGAAAAGGGAAAAGATTTGCTGGCAGACATTCCGCAGGTCACACTGTGCCGAAAAATCCGCTGACAGGCGAAAACAATTTGGGCAGAGCCCCGGCAGTAACAATATAAAAGGCCCTGAAAAAGGGGCAATGACGTACGAAAATTGATAAAAAAAAGAAAGGGAGGCATAGCCTCCCCTTCCCGTGAATTACCCAAATCGGGTCAGTAACCCTTGAGGTGATCAATAAACTCGGGCAGAAAGAGAGAAATCTGCGGAACATAGGTTATGATTACCAGGAAAACGAGCAGGATCGACAGCCATGGGAACGCCGCCTTCACAACCCAGAGTATATCGTGACCCGTGATGCCTGCGGTAACATAGAGGTTGAGACCGACTGGTGGTGTAATCATCCCGATCTCCATGTTGACGACCATGATAATCCCCAAGTGGATCGGATCGATTCCCAGTTTGAGCGCGATGGGGAAAAGGATCGGCGCCATGATCAGGATAATCGCCGACGGCTCCATAAAGTTTCCGGCTATCAGCAACAGGATGTTGACGACGATCAGGAAGCCCCAGGGCGGCAGGCCCCATCCCATGATCAACTCTGCTATCTGGTGAGGAATTCGTTCGGTGGTCAGAACATGCGCGAAGAGCATGGCATTGGCAATGATAAAGAGGAGCATGATTGCGACCTTGGAGGCATCCCTGAAGACCCTGCGCGTATCGGGATGGTTTATCGAACGCGGTACCGCCATGATCGTCTGACCCAGATTACGCATAACTATGCTCGCTATAGATTCGTCCTTACTGGTTCGCCAGGGAACACCCTTGAGTGGCCCCATGTCGCGATAAACGAAGATGGCGATTAAGAAGGCATACACGGCGGAGACAGCGGCGGCCTCCGTCGGACTGGCAATGCCGCCATAGATAGAACCGAGAACGATAACAATCAGCATCAGTCCCCAGCTGGCGGTTGCCGTGGTACGGATGAATGCTTTAAATCCTACCCAGGGCTGGGCCGGCAGCTTAATAACGCGAGCGACTACGTAGATGACGAGCATCAGCATCAGTCCCATCACACAGCCGGGAAGAAATCCTGCCATGAAGAGTCGGGCCGCCGATTCTTCAGTGGCGGCGGCATAAACCAGCATAGGGATGGAGGGAGGAATGAGAATGCCGAGGGTTCCGGAGTTGCAGATAACACCTGCGGCCATTTTCTCCGGGTAACCCGACTTGATCATCCCGGCGATGACGATAGAACCAATCGCGGCAACCGTGGCCGGCGAAGAACCGGAAACCGCAGCAAAGATCATGCAGGCAAGAACGGAAGCCATCGCCAGGCCTCCACGAATCCAGCCCACGCAATTGATGGCAAAATCGATAATCCGTTTGGCCACGCCGCCCGTCGACAGAAAGGCCGATGAAAGGATGAAAAAGGGGATTGCAAGCAGGGTGTAATGCTCGGACAGAGCCTCCAAAAGCTTAAGTGCGATAGAGGCTATCGAGTCATTCGAGAAGAACAGGATCGTGGTAACGCTGGAAAGTCCCAGCCCAATGGCGATCGGCATACCCGTTAACAAGAAAAGAAAGAGTAGGACGAAAAGCGTAATAGTGGTCATGCAGAGTCTCCTTCCTGGGCGGCCATGATTTTTTTGGTTTCCTCGGCCAGCCGCATGCTCTCCTTGGCTTCGTCAATCATCTTAAAGCCGTCGGCCTTTCCAGTAATAATCTCCCAGAGCAATACCAACAAACGCCAGGCTATCAGTATCATTCCGATCAGCAAAATGCTGTGGGCAACCCATTTGGGGATCGCCATATCTTCAAGTTCGATACCGATGGAGTACACCTTTTCGAGATAAACCCAGGCCCCCATACCGATGAGCGTGCAGTATGCTAAACCGGCAATCACCGCAATGCCGGTGACTATTCTCCGGGTCTTGGGTTTCAAAATCCTGACCAGGGCGTCGACACCGATGTGGGAGCCGATCTTGATCCCGTAGGAAGCTCCGAACATGACCATCCAGCACGAGAGGTGTAGAGTCAGTTCCTGTGCCCACATCACACCGGTGTTGAAACCGAAGCGCGCCGTCACCTCCACAAAAACCAGTAATGTCATGGAGGCCAGAAGGATAGCGATGATTCCCTCTTCCAGGCTATTAATAATCCTGCTAAACATAGTCAACCCTCACAAAATACCGTATGATAAAATATTCACGGACCCCATTGCACCGGGGTCCGTGAATTCATAACCTCGCCGTTGCCCTAATTGGAGGCGAAGGCGGCGTCGATATTTTCCTTACCGATTTTTTCCTGAAACTTCTTCCAGACCGGCTTCATGGCCTCGACCCACTGCGCGCGCTCGGCGGGAGTGAGTGTGAGAATTTCGCTACGCTTGGAATCGACGATCTTCTGGCGGTCTTCCACGGCTTTCTTTGCAGAAACACCATTGCCGAAGTCAACGGCTTCGTTAAGGGCCTTGTCGACCTCGGCGCGGATACCGTCGGGCATGCCCGTCCAGAATTCAGTCGAGGTGCAAACCAGGTAATCAACGATACCGTGATCGGTTTCGGTGATGTAGGGCTGAACTTCGAAGAACTTCTTCGAATAGATGTTCGACCACGTGTTCTCCTGACCATCAATGGCCTTGGTCTGCAAAAGTGTGAAGACTTCGGAGAAGGGTTTCTTCAGCGGAATGGCGCCAACAGCCTTGAACTGGGCAGCCAGAACATCGGATGTCATGATGCGGAACTTCTTGCCGCTGGCGTCACCGGGAAGACGAAGCGGACTGTTGGCGGAGATCTGCTTCAGGCCGTTGTGCAGGAAGCGGAGGCCAATGAGACCCTTATTTTTCATTGAGTCCAGCAAACTCTTGCCAGCCGGGCCTGTCTGATATTTTTCAACTGCAGCCATGCTTCCGAAGAGGAAGGGCAGGTCGAAAAGCATCAGCTTCGTGGTGTACTTCTCGAACTTCGAAAGCGCCGGTGCGGCCAGCTGAACATCGCCGAGCAGCATCGCTTCGAGAACCTTGTTATCTCCGAAGAGCTGGGAGTTCGGGAAAACCTGGACTTCTACCTTACCGGCCAGTCTCTCATCAACCAGTGCTTTGAATTTGTTGGCCATCTGGCCTTTTGGTGTGTTTTCAGCAACGACGTGGGAAAACTTGATTACAATAGGTGCTGCCGATGCCACAGTTACGGAAACGATAAACGCTGCTACAACCAGAATACTTATCAGGAAAAGCTTTCTTTTCATCTTGATACCCCCTTCTAGATTGCGTTTAGAATCAATGTCGCCACCATAGCGACATTCAATGATGTTTCTTTTACGTAACTACATGCTTTTTTCTATCCTCCTTTTTTCCGGTCTACCGTTACCGGACGATATCTTTTTAGTCCTCCTTTCTTATTTTTCTACCTGGAATATTCACTCTTCCGGGTTTTTCCTTCCCTGTTTCTCCAACGGGACGACTCCAGCAGTCTTACCGCCGGTATCACTTCACACATTGACCCGTCCGGGGCGCCTCGAAATCGAAGTACACGCAACTATCCCCCCTATCCTGCAATACTGCCATACCGGAAATCGAAACTGCCAGTCTGGACAACCATCAGTTCCTCATCCTCCTGTCGGAATATCACGCGACCATCACCAACGGGTAACGATGAAGATGATGATCACCTTGATTCGCAACACCTGCATTTCTGCACAGATACTGTTCTTATCTTAAATCAATAATTTATGGCTGTTGCTTTGCTGCTTATGGGAACGTTTTTCTATGAGATTGTTGCTTCATAGCAATAGACGAAAATGTCCCCCCCCCTGTCACAAAATAAAAATGCCCCTGTTACGCAATGATTTTCACTGAGTGGTCACGACAATAGAACACTCGATTTCATTTCCGTTTCGATCCAAATAGTCGCTGATCTTAACGTTAGCTGTATCGTATATCTTGTTCATTGTCAAGACTGGGCGGGCTCCAAATGCCACCTTCAATCAGAAAGAGATTACCTGTGTAATTCCTGTTCTTACGGCAAACACACTCAGCGTGGTCTTTGCACTTTTCTTCTTAAAAACCCAGCCCCCAGTGTAACTCTAATTAAGCTGCGTGTATAATAAGAATGAACATTTGTCAAGCGTCTTTTAAACTTTTTAAACCGCTTCGATTCAGACACTGCAACAAACAGTCACACATGGGGCGGTTTACTCGAACCAACTCGTACCGAAAAGGAATCTTGAACATGAATGATGATGATGGCACTGTATTGCAGTAGTGTCACGTCTCTTACAATTACATGCAAAATATTCTTGTAATTAGCAAAATCTTATGTTTTATAAAATTGACAGACATTCACGTGAAAAGAGTATGCTATATGAAGGCTGAAACTATCTGCGTTCGCTGTCATCAAAAATGCCAATTAACCGCAGAAGTTGAGAATGGAAAAATTACGCGTATTGAGGATTCGTCACTGATAATACGAACGCCACCCTGCGTGGAGGCATGTCCCGTTGGTATGGATATTCCCGGTTATGTGATTGCCGTATCGCAGGGCAGATTTGACGAGGCCATGGAAATCATAAGAGATACAAACCCCTTCCCTCTGGTCTGTGGAAGAATATGTCACCACCCCTACGAGTTGGAATGTAAGAGGGTTGCCGTAGATGAGGCTACGGCTATTCAATGGATAAAGCGATTCGTCGCCGACAGGGCTCTCGAGAGAGGCAACAATACGCCCGTCGCCTCGGGAAAAACAAAATCCAAAAGCGTGGCTATCATAGGCTCGGGCCCTGCCGGTCTCACGGCTGCCCATGATCTGGTGAAGGAGTGATACGGCGTCACTGTTTTTGAATCGAAACCCCGGGCACCCCGACAGTCCATGGGAAATGGAACAATTACGGGCACAGCTTTCAGGAGTGTCATATCCACAGAAAAGGGCGGCGAAGGCTGAATTGCAGGAGGAAAATAAAAATGTTTGAAGAACATATTAAAAAACTAATCGCTGACCTGGAGCGCATGTCTGCCCCTGAGTTGGGGAATGCCCTGCCCGAGGCAGTTGACGAAATACGGAACCATGTCACAGAGATAGCCCTGTCACAGGTCCCCATTTTACTGGAGAAAACGATAGAAAAACTCCTGGAAATTGATGCGGCTCACATAATCCGAAAGGTCCCGGAAATCTCGGATAACTTCATGGGGTTGCTCTGGGAAGGAGTAGCCGAACTGACAAAGCAATCCGAGGAGATGCAGTCTCTGCTGGAGAAGACGAGAAATATGAATGTCAATATTGAAGCCTCCGACAGTCCCTTCAGGGGCCATTTCAGTGTCAGCGGAGGCGAATTGTCAGGCGGCGCAGCATTCTTCCATTTCAAGGACGAAGACTACAAGATCGTGGGTTCCACACGCCTACTTCTGGAATTACTGATGGGCCGTCTTTCCATGGGCTTCAGTAATCCGGCGCTTCAAACAGCGGAGCACTCGGGATTCGCAGCCTTTGTAGTGCCCGTTGTGAAGGGTGTAACCTCCTTAATCAGGGGGCAATAGCATTGATGGGAGGACGAAATCCTGCGCGTAATGCGTGGAGATATGCCATTCCTGAAAAATTTAACTTACTTACAGAGGAGAGAATTATGGACAGACAAACAGTACATACAGACAACGCGCCGAAACCCGTGGGACCCTATTCACAGGCCATTAAGGCCGGTGGCTGGCTTTATGTGTCGGGGCAGATTCCAATTGATTCCCAAACAGGTGCTCTCGTCGAGGGGCCATTCGGCGTGCAGGTGCGTACCGTTCTTGATAATTTAAAGGCAGTCATCGAGGCGGGTGGGTCAGATCTTGACCATGTTGTTAAGGTCACAATCTACCTTGCAGATATGGACAGATTCCCCGAACTGAATGCCATATATGAAGAATATTTTGCGGCGTCACGGCCTGCCCGCGCCTGCATCGAGGTAAGCCGTCTCCCCAAGGATGTCCCCCTGGAGATAGAAGCCATAGCCTTGCTCACATAAGGCATTCCTGCGCTTTGGACGTAACCATACCCCCTCTGTTGAAGGACGCATTCTTAATAGAGGACCTTACAGCTTTTTACACAGAAAGATACAGACTCACCCTCACGAAAAAACCCAGCATCACTATGTCAAGTTTCTTGACATAGTGATGACTTTCACTTAATACTGCCTGCTTATTCCAAAAGTCATGTAAACGGTTCAAGTATTACCAGACCTTTGAAGACGATTCTATCCAACTCCAAAGTGTAAAATATACCCAGTATCGATAAAGGAAAGATGACAAACAGACACACTACAGATATGAACGTAAAACTTATGCTGGCACTCACGCTGGTTCATTTTACAGGCGACTTTTTCAACTCCTTCATTACCCCCCTGCTTCCCGTATTCGCCACAAAGTTTTCACTCTCCATGCTACAAATCGGCCTCATCAGCGGCCTCGGGCGCTTCCTCGCATTTATTGTTCAACCTACCGTGGGATACCTGTCAGATCGCTACCGGACACGCTTCTTCAGTCTTGGCGGCCCCATGCTGGCAATGATCTTTGTATCGCTTGCCTGCGTTGCACCCTCCTATGCGATTTTGCTCTCTTTCGTTGCCCTGGCATCGAGCGGGTCAGCCATGTTTCATCCCGCCGTAACCGGAATGGTTCACACCTATGCAGGGAAGAGACTGGGCTTTTCCCTCTCCATATTCAACATGGGCGGGACCCTCGGTTTTGGTCTGGGACCCCTCTTTATCACCTGGCTCGTGGCAACCTATGGGCTTCATATGACACCCATTACACTGATTCCGGGATTGTTACTGATGGCCTTTCTCTTTAAGATCGTCCCCCTTCCCGAAGGAGAAGGACTGAAGAACAGAACCTTCATCGGATCACTTAACGAAGCCTTCGGAGGTGTCTGGAAGATGATTGCTATCATATGGCTCATCATGGTACTGCGGGCCTTTTCCGCCCATGCCTTCAGAACCTTTTTGCCTGTCCTCTTTGCAAAGGAAGGGTTTTCATTGATGTCGATCGGTTTTCTGGTGTCTCTTTTCACCATAGCGGGAACGGTGAGCGGGCTCCTCTCAGGCTATGTCTCCTACAAAACGGGATATAAAAAGATATTTTACCTCTCCTATCTCCTGTCGACACCCGCCTTTCTCATCCTCCTCTTCGCCCCCGGTAAATGGGTCTATCCGGCTATCTTTCTGGCGGGATTTTCCATTATGGCTACACTTCCACTGGGAGTGGCACTGGCGCAGGAACTGGCCCCCAAGGGAAGATCGATGGTATCGAGCATCATGATGGGATTCGCCTTCGGTCTGGGAGGGATTTTGAGCCCCCTCGTGGGAGGACTGGCCGATATCTACTCAATCCGATCTGTTCTTACCGTTGTTGCACTCGTGCCTCTCATGACGACAGGGCTTGTATATTTTCTGCCGGGAGGAAAGGTTTCAGGGAGAGCTTAAATCCAGTTCTTCTCTCGATTAGAGGGTATAAGGGGCCAAGGTAACAGTTCACGGTTTACAGTTAGCGGTTCACAGTTAAAAACAATACACGATAGAATGGTTCATCTTTCGAAACACTTAAATCTGATTGCAATGAGCACATCTCTTTAATGTTTAGGTTCAATCTGCAAGATTGAACCAGCGGCATCGAACCCTGGAATCCTTTAATCCTTGACCCCTTTTTTCTTAACTACCGTTCCTCTGCATAGAGGTCATACTCATCGCATGCTGTGATTCGGCAGCGCACAATATCGCCGGGTGTCAACTTCCCCGATTTCAGATAGGTCACGCCATCGATATCGGGGGCCTGCCGTCGCACCCTCCCGACATAGTCATACTCGGCTATTTCCGAGATCCCCTCTATCAGTATCTTCTCTTCGGAACCGATGAGGGTCTGATTTATTTCGTAGGAAATAAGCGACTGCTCTTCCATGATCATATTTCTTCTCGATTCCTTCACCCTCTCCGAGACCTGCCGGGGAAACTCTGCCGCCTCTGTCCCCTCTTCCTGAGAATAGTTGAATACACCGAGATGATCGAAGCGCGCCTCCTTCACAAAGTTCAGAAGATTCCGGAATTCACGGGGAGTCTCACCGGGAAATCCCACTATCAGTGATGTCCGTATCGCCACAGCGGGGACTATCTTTCTTGTTCTCGCCAGTGTCTCTCTAATGAGTAAACTGTCTCCCCTCCGCTTCATCGCCGTGAGGATTCTATCATCTATGTGCTGTATGGGAATGTCCAGATAGTTGCAGATCTTTTCTTCCTTCGCGATTATTTCGAGGAGTTCGTCCGTAATGTTCATGAGATAGGTATAGAGGAGCCGTATCCACTCGATGCCGTCGACGGCCACAAGCCCCTTCAGGAGGGCAGCCAGCGTGACATCGCTTTTCTGATCCCTGCCGTAGGACGTCGTGTCCTGGGCTGTGAGGATTATCTCTTTCACGCCCCTTCGTGCGAGGGTTTCCGTCTCTTCGATGACATCATCCATTTCGCGGCTTCTGAAGTTCCCCCTGATTACAGGGATGACGCAATAAGAACATCTGTTTGAACACCCTTCGGCAATCTTGAGATAGGACATATAAGAGGGCGTGGATATGACGCGGGGGTTGGATGAGTGCATAATGAAGGTAGGATCGCCGATGCACAACCGATCCTCGGGGGATTCCCCCTTTTCCAAGTCTCTCAGAAGTTCTACAACCCTGGGCACTTCACCCGTCCCTATGAAAAGATCGACCTCGGGCATTTCCCTGGCCAAGGCCGAACCATACCGCTGAGGCAGACAGCCTGCAACGACCAGTCGCCTGCATCGCCCCTTTTCTTTCATTTCAGCCATGCGAAAAATCTCATCGATGGATTCCTCTTTCGCAGGAAGGATGAATGCGCAGGTATTAATTATAATGATTGAGGCTTCCTCCGGATCGGAGGTAATCTCACAACCATCCATCATCAGACTGGCAGTTATCACTTCAGAATCTACGAGATTTTTGGAGCATCCCAGACTTACTACATGTACCTTTTCTATTTCCATATTATTCAGGCAATTTGCTTGCCAGTACCTTTCTCGACTTTACTCCGTCCGAGGGGCCGACCACTCCCTCGGCTTCCATTTTTTCAATCATTCGCGCAGCCCTGTTGTACCCTACCTTCATATAACGCTGCACCAGAGATATTGAGGCCTGCCCCAAATCGGTAACCAGTTCTACTGCCTCGTCATAGCGTTCATCAAACTCTTCCTCCCTTTTGCCTTCCCTCGATTCGACACTATACTGGGATATGGATTCGTCATAGCTGGGGGTACCCTGTTTTCTTATGAAATCGGTAACCCGTTCTATCTCCTTGTCCGATACGAAGGCCCCGTGGATTCTCATAAGCTTCGAAGCGCCGGGCGGCACATAGAGCATGTCACCGTTGCCCAAGAGTTTCTCCGCACCCAAATGATCCAGTATGGTACGGGAGTCAACCTTGGACGAAACCTGAAAGGATATACGTACGGGGAAATTGGCCTTGATTATTCCCGTAATAACATCGACGGAGGGTCTCTGCGTGGCCAAGATGAGGTGAATCCCGGCAGCCCGTGCCATCTGCGCGAGGCGTGTCACTGATTCCTCCACATTCCTCTGGGCAACCATCATGAGGTCGGCCAGTTCGTCAATGACAATTATGATATAGGGGAGTTTCTCATGGACTATTGCATTCTCGTCGGAGGTCTCCTGCGGAGGGATATCGCTCCCCTTCCCCCCCTTTGTTCTTTCCTTTTTTTCCAGCAGTCTGTTGTATCGTTCGACACTCTTGACACCAAGATCACTGATTGCCTTGTAGCGCCGCTCCATCTCATCGACTGCCCACTTCAGCACCTGGGATGCCTTCTTGGGATTAACCACCACGGGATGGAGAAGATGGGGCATGCCCTCATAGGACGAGAGTTCAAGCCTCTTCGGGTCTATCATTATAAACTTGACGTCATCGGGCATCGACCGGAAAAGGATGCTGCAGATCATTGCATTGAGGGAAACGCTCTTCCCGGAACCGGTAGTCCCGGCGATGAGAAGATGGGGCATCTTAGCAAGGTCCGCCACCACGGGGGTCCCCACGATGTCTTTTCCCAGTCCTATAGCCAATCGATACTTCGATTCCCTGAATTCTTCATTATCCAGCACATCCCTCAGATGAACAGACGCCCTCACCTGGTTTGGAATTTCCAGACCGATCACCGATTTTCCCGGTATGGGCGCCACGATTCTGACACTCTGGGCCTTCATAGCGAGGGCCAGGTCGTCTGCAAGGTTGGTTATGCGATTTATCTTCACGCCCGGCGCAGGCTCCAGTTCATACATGGTAATAACGGGCCCCGGTTGTATCTCCACCACCTTGCCCTCTACACCAAAATCGGCGAGTTTTTTCTCGAGGAGACGTGCATTCATAACAAGGCTTTCCCTGTTTATCCGCAGGTCTTTCGTTTCTACCTTGTCGAGCAACGTCAGCGGGGGAAGTGTAAAGGCATCCCCTCCCTGGGCAAACTCGAAGGCCACCTGTTCAGGTTTGGAGGGCTTAAACCTTTCCTTTACTGCCGGTGTCTCATCAATGCGGGGGGCTTCCCCTATTATCCTCGCTTTTTGGTGCAGTGTTATCTTCTTCTTTCTCTTTAACCGTTCCGCCCGTATCACAAGGAAGGCTTTCACAGCGCCAAGGATACGGCCCGTCATCCCGATTATCCTCTTGATGAGAGATACGAGCGATATATCGAAGGTGATGATCAGTGATATGAGGAAAATAACGACGAGAAGAATGTAGGTGCCGAAGTGATTCAGATAGGAATAGAAAAACCCTGTCGAAAATATCCCCAACATCCCCCCCGGTTTCAGGGCATTTCCCATAAAAGTAATGGTGCCATATTTCGCCGCAAGGAGTGCCGACAGTGAAAAGATGATACCCATAAATCCAAAGGTAGTGGCAACATTGACCTTGAAGGCACGGCTGAGAAATAATTTAAATGAGAAGAAAATGAAGAGAATGGGGAAAAGATATGCGCTGAGACCGAAGAATCCCAAAAGGCCGGCAGAGATATAAGAACCGATGAATCCAACCATATTATGTGTGTGTGCCTTGTCCGCCACAAAGTGGGTAAGAGAGGGGTCGGAAGGACTATATGAGGCAAGGCATAAAAGGAGAAAAAGGGACACGGCGAGTAAGATAACACCCGTTATCTCTCTGGATTTGTTTTTTGTTCTTTCCTCTGTGTTTGTACTTTTCATAAACAGAATTTAATGATCAGTGTTGAGATTCCCAAAATCCAACAGTACAGTGCAAATATACTCAATCTCCTCTTTTTGATGATGAAAAACAAAAGCTTAAGCGTCAGGAATCCCGTTATCATTGCAGCAATCGTCCCTGCCAGGTAGATTACCATGTCACCGGCGGAAACCCCAGAAATATATTTCAGCTCAAAAACAGCGGCACCCATAACAGCCGGCACGGAGAGGAGAAATGAAAATCTCGCCGCCGTCTCTCCGTCCAGTTTCCTGAATATACCAAAGGCAATGGTAGTACCGGACCGTGATAATCCAGGCATAAGTGCCGCTGCCTGTACAATCCCGATTATTATACTATCATAGATATTCAGGTCCTTCTCGCCCCTGGGCGTATTTTTTACCCTGTCCGATAGAAAGAGGAGGATTCCCGTCACGAGGAGCATGACCGCCACCACATCTACACGCTCAAAAAAGCCCTGTATGTGATCTTTGAATATGAAACCGATAGTTCCGGTGCAGACAGTCCCCACAGTGATGAAGAGGGCCATTTTTCTCCTTCCCTGGATGAGACGCTCATCGTAGTCGTAACCCCTCTTGTGATACCATTTCAGAGGAATAAGGGCAGTAACTATGTCATATATGTCTCTTCTGAGAAAGAACACTATGGCGAGAAGCGTGCCGAAGTGGAGCATCACATCGAAGAGGACACCCGGTTGCTCAAACCCCTCGATAAGGCTCTGGACGAGGACCAGGTGACCGGAACTGCTGACAGGCAGAAATTCAGTCAATCCCTGAACTATTCCAAGCAATATGCCTTCCTGAAAACCCAATAATTACTCCTCTCTCGTTTCCTGATCATCTTCTTTATATTTATAGAAATTTCTTACTATTACACCACGTACCTCTTGTACAAGATCGTCTCGCCTGTCGATGGAAAATCTCTTTACATCTATCGGCTTATCTATGACTATAGTCACCCTTCGCGGTCTGATTCGCAGCGATCTTCTCGGCATAATTTCCCTGCTCCCCACTATGGAAAAGGGAATAATGGGGACTCCCGACCGGATTGCCAGATAAAACAACCCCTTTTTAAAGGGCCTGATCTTCCCATCTCTGCTCCTCGTCCCTTCGGGAAATGTCATGAGAGATTTACCTTGTTTGACCTGCAGGGCCGCTTCATCGAGACCCTTCAGCGCCTTTTCCCGATTTTGTCTGTCAATCTCGATATATTCCGCCCTTCTCATCGCCTTCCCGAAGATGGGTAAGAGAAAGAGTTCCTTCTTTGCGATCCAGCGGAACTGTCCGGGGATGTAGGCAAGTGCGAAGAGAATATCAAAATTACTCTGGTGATTCGCCATAAATATATGGGGGCCTGAGACGGGGATATTATCTCCACCAATAACATCGGCCTTCACCCCGCATATAAAGAGCATCATCTTCGCCCAGAGATTTGCCATCCTGTGGACGCTGTTTGCACCATATTTTAAGAGGGGGGACAAAATGATAACCATACCGGATATAAACGCGGTAATGATAACCCCCAGAATTACCAGTAGTGAAGATCGTATCATCAAGCCATCTCCCCGCATTAGAACCTGACTTTTCTAACATTTCTACTTAATAATAGGGATGAAGTCAATAAGGAATTGCAGGAGTGGCCCTACGTCTCGGCCCATACCGATACATTTAACATACTTAACAGGATGAAGGTTGGAATGAAAAAGGCTGACCTGGCTAGTCTGATTTGAAGACATCAGTAAGGAATTACACTATGACACCGACATTTGACCTCCAAAGTGATGAGACCAATCCCTGTAATCTGCAAATCTGTGGATTAAAATCAAAGATTCCGACTTGCCATTGACTGGATTTTTTGTTACGTCTGTCCTTGACGAGACAAAATGACCGAATAATCTCCTTAGCAGTAAAGCACAGGACTTATTATGAAATTGAAGGTATTGATGTTTCTCTTGATCTGGCTTTTGTCGGGATCAACCTCTTTCGCCGTGACCATAGCGAAAAACCATGTAGAGGAGGCTTATAAAAGGGCGGTACAAGATGCATCGGTAGTTGAGCAAGATGAAATTTCCTATGACCTCATTGCAATACATCCCGATAACAAGAGCCTTATCTGGAACGCAGATAAGACAAAAATATTAGTTGTTTCCTGGAAAAGCAATAGTTCCTACGAAGATTTTCTCAAGCCCAAGACAGATACAGCCACAGATGAAACCCATGTAGTGTGGGTGACGGCAGTTCCCCAGATACAAAGGTTTTGTCAGCGATATATCCGCGCGAATCCCGACGCCACAGCAAAAGATATTAACTTGAGATTGAAACAGTACCTGGGGTTACATCCTGATTGGCATTACGATGTCTTTGTTGAGATGTGGGTCAGTCCTGAAGACCTCTTTCGTCCCTGTGTGGACCCGGAAATAGATGATTCTCATTGCAACCTTCGTTTTGGAAATACGGAGCCCGTGGTCAAAGGCATTCGAAATTATCCTGTCTTTTATAAAAATCTCTATTATTCAGATTTCCGCACCCCGCCGGGGATTCCCTGGACCGGGTTGGGCTACACCTTTGACTGGGAAAATCCTTCAGCAGAGTGCGGCGCCAGTGAGTTTATTTTAGTTCCCGGCGCTGCCTATGAAATCAAAGGAGTATTTCCAACAGTGGATTATTGCAACAGGCATTACTAAGACATCGTTCATCTTTCATATTGTTCTCCAGTATCCCTTCCACACTTGCATTACAATGCTTGTAGAAGGATGTGAACTATCAATTGGGCGGGAATGCGTCCCGGCCAGTTATCGCTGAAACGCCCGTCGCCGTCGCTCCATTTCCAGAAATCCCCTGTGCGAAGTCCCCAGTTAAATTCCTATAATCGTTGAAGATCATCTTTCCCTTCCAGGGCAAGCGACCAGACCACCAACTCCCTCCAGCCATGCTTTTCAGCGACCTGGGCGACGGTAAAACCTCTCGATAAATCGGTATTCAGCGGAAATGCCATCACTGGCATTTCCGCTGAATAGTCGGATAAAGTCTTTGTCGGAACACTTAATCTCTTTGCAATGAACCAACTTGGGAAAACAACAATTCAGGAAACTATACACAAGATAGTGTTCAATGAAAGCCCTTCAAGATAGCGACCTTTGCCACAAATCTTTCCGATACATACAGACTG
>CAYMYS010000047.1:0-22890 GCA_964394725.1 uncultured Syntrophaceae bacterium | reverse complement strand
ATATAATAAACTTTTTACGGACCATCCCCCTTTCAAGAAATCTTCCTGAAGAACAACTGGAAATTCTTGCGAAAACGGCACGGGAGAAAAGATCATACGAGTCACAGGGAAAAACATATGTATCCTCGACTGCGAAGCACTTGAAGAACTTACAACAGGATGAATGAAAGCGTCGGAACGTTGTTCACTCTCCCTTATACGGCGGACAGCCCAACAGATGCTCTCCATGATCTTCGCTGCTTCACCACGCATAGCAAGATCATTATTCCATTGACTCTCAATGCCCTTTTTTGTATTCTCGCCACGGAACGGAATGTTCTTATAAGAAAAATTGGAGGACACATGATGATTCTTGATGATTTATTATCACTATTGAACTGCGATACTACTGTAGAGGATATACGCCAGGGCATCTTTCATACCGGCGTTGTGAGTCGATACTGCGGTCTTGCTGCAACTCTGCCAAAAGATGCCCTTCGCGAGGAACCACCGATGGTACAGGAACCCGGCTTCCTATTGGACAAAAGTCCATGGGAACTGGTCCAACTGGTTTATTCCCACAGAATACTTGAAGCGTCTATCGGCATGGCCACCGCTAACTCTCTTCTTGAAGTGGATGAAAACTCCTGTATTGAACTCAACGCCGCCGAATTGATTCTGGAAAAGGGTCATGGCAGAAAAATCGCTATCGTGGGACATTTCCCCTTTATACCGAAAATTCGCAAACATGCAGAAGAAGTCTGGGTTATTGAAAAGAACCCAAGGGACGGCGATTTAGGAGAAACGGCAGCGGATAAACTGATTCCACGGGCGGATGTTGTCGCCATTACGGGTACCTCCCTAACGAACCATACCCTGGATCACCTGCTTGAACTCTGCAATCCGGATGCCTATGTCGTCTTGCTGGGCGATACGGCCCCTTTGACCCCGATGCTCTTTGACCACGGTGTAGACGCCATATCGGGCACCAGGGTGGCGGATACTGCGCTTGCATTAAATTGTATAAGCCAGGGGGCGAATTTCAGGCAGATTAAGGGAACGAAACGGCTCACTATGATAAAGTAAGGATAAGAAAATGATGCCCGAAAATGTCGCCGCATTGTGTTCGTTATCCCCTTGACACAGTACGGCTTTTTTATAATCCCTTCACGAATCGTTTATGTTTGACACGTTCATCAATCGTTCATCCAAACTTCCGTCAGGAAGCATCCAATCGGGATTATGTTCACCGTTCTCTTCCCTTTGATAGCGTGTACATGTATGCCATAGTCCTTTGCAGTACAATTCGATCCAGGTTCGTTCCAGAAGTCCTGCTTCATGAAATCGTCTCAGGGGACAACAGGAAAACCATTTGCATTCGTGCAAAAGGTAGAATAATTTTTTGTAGTTTTTCGTGGCTTGGCATTCAAAGGCAGGACGATACAGGAGCGATGACGGATGCGGTAATGGAAATATCGTCTGCCCTTCTGAAACGATAAGCCTGCCAAGAAGTTTTGAAAAATCTTTTCGAGCCAGTGTCTGGTCAGTGTGATATGTTTTTACCTGAAAAATGTTTTGGAAATAGCGGTGCGGTATCAAAGCTGTAAATCGGGCGAAAGACTGCATCAAATAGCCGTGAATAATCCGATTCAAGCTATTGCTTTACTCTTTTGTCAAGATATGAATCAATAATAGAGAAAATTTGATCTATTTTTCCCGATTTCGGCAAAGCGTCGCGGATCATTTCCAGGTAGCGTCTTGAACAGACGGCATATAATGTCGGCTCAAAATTAATGTCAAAAATCCAGCCGATCTGAAGCAGTTTAAAATCATTCAGATTTTTTATATTCTTCATATCGACTATCTTCTTGTTTATTAAATCTTGATAAACCGCATCAGAAAATCCAGGTGTGTCCGGGAGACCAAGTTCGATTGCACCATTGCGTTTGAAATTTTTCTGATGATAATAATCGGTAACCACTCGCCAGATGTCTATTTTATCTGCATCGCGTAATAGCTTTGCAAAAAAAAGGCATGTTTCTGTTTCTTCCTGAGGAAGGACAGCGCGGTTATGATATTGAATTGTTCGGAAAATCAGATTCTTTGTTGATTTCTCTAATTGATTGAGAATCCCGATCCTTTTGAGTATTGTTACACCAAGCTCAGCGTGGTTCTCAGATTGTCTGTCCATAAAGGTTCCATAACGGGCATATTGTTCAAAACGGCCAATATCATGGAATTGGGCAATGATTTCGGCCAAACGCAGATAATCCTCATTCAATCCAAGCTGTTCTCCGATGTTTAAAATTTCGAGGCATACCCGTTTTGTATGTTCTTCTTTAAGAACAATATTGTGTTGTAATTCTTTATCGCCATGTTTAAATGTCCGAACATAGATAGAGAACGAGTCTTTTAGATCTTGCACACATTCATCATTTATATGTATTACCTTCTGCTTTTCAGAAAACATTTTAAATTTTACCCTCTTTGCACCTGACCAGAAGCAACGTTTATACCATAATCACCGGGAAACCTGCAATTACACAATGGGAAAATGTATCTAAAAACAGATACGCATGGACTGAAAAACTTAAAACGTCGTACTTTTCATTCCTATCAATAAGGAGCAGCAGTTTTTCCATACCCAGGTTGTAGTTTCCATTTCCGGGGAAAAATGCATTTCTGGATGGATACTCGTTAAAACCGATATGATATTCGTTACCCCTTGTCAAAGATGCAAGACACCAGCACGTGTGCAACAGCGCATCCTTATGTGGTTTGGCAAAAATACCGGCATGAAAGATCCTTTACAAATTGAAGCTCCCCGCAGCCAGGCTGCGGGGAATGCGCTCGCTCTTCACACTTCAGCCAACTGCCCCGGCAGCCGCCAGCGCCTCGATATCATCCTTCGAATAGCCAAGCCCCTCCATTATCTCCCCCGTGTGCTCACCCAGGTCCGGTGCCGCCGATCGCTGTTCGGCAACCGTTTTGGAAAGCTTGATGGGGTTGTTGAGGACTTTTATCTTGCCGTACTGGGGATGGTCCCAATCGACGAAGAACTCATTTGCAATCGCCTGTATTCTTTTCGGGACCGCGCTGACCATACCCCGTCAGGTTTGCATAGATCAGTTTCTCATTGATCTTTGCCAGGATCTCATAGGTAAGGTTAAATTTCTCCATTTCATAGGCACGTACTGAATCCTATGTCTTGACGATCCGCTCCCCGCCCAGAAAGAGGGTCTTGAATCGAGAAGGCCAATGTCTGGGACTGCGCAGTCTGCTCCAGGCCTCCCTGGCCTTTTTAAATTGCCGGGCATTGAGGACCCTCTCGCCATAGACCTCTCTGTTGAAGGCCTCCGCTATCGTCTCTATCTCCCCCCCCAGTTCCGGAAATTGTCTTCTCAGACGCAGCCCGTACTCCCGGGGTGTTTCGTTGTAACTATGGAGCATACCGCTATGACGACCCCACGTAAGAAGCCCCCTGTAGAGGTCAACGGCATCCCGGCAGCCCCGTACAACTGCGACAAACCTGTTCCAGCAGAGGGCAAGCGCCGATCGGATCCCTGCAAACCATCGGGAAATCGAGTTCCATTGGATCGCTTTTTCTTCGCTCTTATCCGTCTGCGAGAAAAGCCATCGAAAGAGAAACCAGAGAGCGAGGACGCAAAGAATAATGGCAATAAGCACAGCCAGGCCAATGAAACCCCATTCCACTATCTTTTCAAGAATCTCTCCCCACCAACTATGCTCCATCACCAATGGTGACGAGCCTTCAGTGCCACCGGATGTGGAAAAGGTGGGCGCCTCTCGGACTCTATTATGACTGAATAAAAACAGTATGATAGCTACGATGACGGGCCCCAAGGGGGCGGCGGCGCTCTTCATCAGATCATATCCCATATCGGCGGCAGCACTCAGGTAAGGCAGAAAAAGGAGTACCAATCCCGTGCCAAAGGCAAGAACAACGACGGTACAACTGACGATCATCCCGATCCCCCGATATCCCGAGAGAAAATCCCTCTGGGCGCCGCTTCGATTACGGGCCATTGCGACGGCCAGCAGGCCAAAGACAAAAAAGGGAAAGAGCAACAGTTCCGGCATGGTACCCCACATATCCTTCCCCCCCTTCAGAAGGACAAGAAATTTGATCATCAGGAGACAAAAAAAGGCCGCCACGCCCACGTCGAAACGGGTGCATATGGTGAGATAGTCGACAGACCTCCGGGCAAGGGTCACCCCTCCTATCCAGAAAAAGAGGACCACGAGGAGAACAACAATGTAAGAGAACCATTCGAGGGGTTCCTTCGGTTGTCTGAAGCCCTCCCAGAGCCACCATTGAGCCAAAAAGGAATGGGCTCCATAGAAGAGGATATGGATGATCTTCGATGCGACCAGAAGCAGGCCCGAGAGATGGAGCCCTAAAATCAGGATGACGCGCCAGCCCCTCCCCCGGACAACCAGTGTCAGTAGTGCCGCCAGCACAAAGATTCCCATTGCCTCGGGCAGGGGAAAGGGCCGATGAAGCAAGGGGATACAAATGAAGGTTGCCCACGCATAGAACCAGACCAGTTCCATCGCCCCGGCGGATAACAACAGAAGGCTGTCCCTTTCGCTTCTCATCTTTTCCCCGTCTCACGTAATCTGATCTCGTCAAGGGAAATAACCTTTCCCCGGACCCTACGCATGTCGTCTCCCTCCTGCGAGTCAGAGCGGCACAGGACAAACATGACGGGTATCTTCCGGTGCGAATAGTACCCTTCTGCGACACGCAGGGCTTTGTCATCGTCACAGGAGAAGTGGAAACAGCTCATACCCCATACCGGTTTGAGTCTGTGGCGTAATGTATAGCTGAGATCTTCTTTTACCTCCATCTGCAAACGCGCCAGGGCCTCCAGAAGGGATGACAGCTGTTGCGTATTTCTGCCTGCGGGCAGTATCGTCGTTCCCCCTTCCACCACGCCGTTGGTGGCAAAGCCCACGGCATACCCCCGCCGATCGAAGTGAACCGCCAGGGAAGCAACCACCTCAAGAATCTCCTCGAAGTCCTCCGTTGCCTTCTTTGTTACAAAACGTTCGACATCAACGACAAGTAAAACCTTTGCCTGTTCCGACGATTCAAAGGCCTTTTCCTGAAGGCGATGGTGGCGTGCGCTTGCCTTCCAGTGAATGTATCGGGCGGGCCGCCCGTTCTGGTAATCCCTGACGCCGAGCACATAGATGGGGTCCTCCACAGGATTCCTGGCCCCCGGAAGGCCGAAAAAATCACGTCTCGGCACATCTATGGGCCTCAGTGGAACAAGCCGCGGATAGACAATGACGTGACGGCCCTCCTTTCCTTCTCTTTCCTGTGGGAAGAACCCGAAGAGATCGCTCACCGTGACACGTGTCGCCCCAACCCGGTGTATGCCCCGTCGCCGGGCAACCAATTCCCAGCGGAAGTTCACCCTTTGATACCACAAAAGACCGCTTTCGCCGGTAAATGTCCCGTCACCGGAGGAACAACTCATCGAGCCATCCACAGAGGCCGTCACCCGAAGCCAGACGGGCAGGAACTTGGCGTTTTCCACACCTATCTGCAGGACAAGGCTTTCACCCGGGAAGAGTCTCTCTTTATCGACAGTTGCATAACACCTTATACTGGAGAGGCTCACCCTGCTCCATACCTTCGACACACCCATGACGCCCAGCACCAGGAGCGCCAGCAGGACGAGATCCCGTTGTCTGTACAGAAGCGCAATAAAGAGAAAGACAACCGCAAAGATTTGCATCAGGGGAAGGACAAAGATGGTGGGTAATCTTTCTTGCTCTGTCTCCATAACCACCGCCTCGTTACTCCGTTTCTCAGCAACTGCCTTTCATATGAATGGTGACTTCAATTAAACATTAAACATTGAACATTAATCTGCGCTCGGTACCGGTATACGCCCCAGAATTTCATCGAGAAGACGTTCCGGCGTTTCTCCCCGCAGTCGTTCCTTCTCCTTCAAAATTATCCGGTGAGCAAGAACGGGGCGGGCCAGGTATTTGACATCGTCGGGCAGCACATAGTCGCGCCCTCTCAGTGCCGCCAGAGCCTGACTTGCACGCATCAAACCGAGAGAACCCCGCGGGCTGGCACCGAAACGGGAGGAATCGTCGTCGCGAGTGGCCCTCACCAGATCAACGATATATTCTCTCACCGGCAGGGAGATGCCGATCTTTTTCCGCGCCTGTTGCAGTTCGACAATCTGCTCGGGACTCGCCACAGACTCCAGCGAAAGGAAGGGGTCATCTTCCCGGAATCGTTCCAGAATCGAGATTTCCTCGTCCTTTTGGGGATACCCGAGATGTACCTTAAGGAGAAACCGGTCAAGCTGCGCCTCGGGCAGCGGAAATGTTCCCTCCAGTTCAATGGGATTCTGTGTCGCCATCACGAAGAAGGGGACAGGTAGCGGGAGGGTCTGCCCGTCTACGGTCACCTGTCGTTCCTCCATACTTTCAAGGAGACTCGACTGGGTACGCGGGATGGTCCGGTTAATCTCATCGGCAAGGAGGACGTTGGTGATAATCGGACCCGCCTGGTATGTAAACTGGGATGTCTGCTGATTGTAGACGTTGAAACCAGTTATATCGGCAGGAAGGAGATCGGGTGTAAATTGAACCCTCTTGAAAGACCCGCCGATGCTTCTGGCCAGGGATTTGGCCAGTAATGTCTTTCCCAGTCCCGGGACATCCTCCAAGAGGACATGGCCATTCCCCAGGAGGCCGACGAGCATGAGTTCGATGGCATGCGCCTTCCCCACAATCACCTGAGATATGTTTGCCGCAATTCCTTCGCACAACGTAAAATCCAAACCAACACCTCCGCGCATGAAAAGTCACAGGATCATTCAATCCACTTCCAGAAAAGCATTCTTTATACAGAAGAATGGCTCATCAAGAGAGCAATGCCATGGGCATTCAGAGTTGCCGCAGACATGAGCACACCTTCGCCGTCGCTCATATCGTCGTCTATCCTCTGGAACCAAGGCGAAGACCGCCATGTATGAAATAGACCTCTCCATTGATGGCTTCGTTTCTGAAGAGTTCGCACATCAACGATGCAATCTCTTCGGGATCAACGAGTCGCTGTATGGGAACATCTTTAATAATCTTGTCAAGGGCCTTTTGATCCATACCCCTCACCATGGGTGTATCTACGTAACCAGGCGCCACGGCCACGCAGCGTATACTGTGGGCGAGGTCTCTCCTGAAAAATTCAGCACTGATTACCTTGGGCAGGACGGACATGGCGGCCTTGGTTGATGAATAATTTATCTGACCGGCAGTCCCCAATGCACCTATCGACGACATGAGACAGATCAGCCCTTTGCACCGGTGATTGATCATCTCTTCGGCACATTCACGAATGGTCAAAAAGACCCCAGTAAGATTACAATCAAGGACCGATTGAAACTGTTCGAGGGACATCCTGCCCTCGACTCTCCCCGTTTCACGATCCGGTGACAGCAGCAGGCTGTCCCTGATAATCCCCGCACAGGGGACGACCAGGTTGATTGCACCGAAGTGTTCGATGGCGCATCGGGCAAGGAGTGCATTGTCAGCTTCCGTGGTAACATCACATACGCAGGTTACCACTTCTCCTCCAGAAGAGGTAATCTCTTTTTCGACGCGGGAGAGTTCATCCGATGAAATATCCCCCAGAACCACCCTGCCCCCCTGTTTTACCCAGTATTTCGCAATAGATTCCCCGATTCCGCTTGCCCCGCCCGTGATGACGGCAACGGCGCCTTCTATTTTCAGCATCCCTCTACTCTCTTCTCTTTTTTAGTTCGAAGCCATTCTCAAGGAACGTACGGGCTGCCGTCTGCGGATCTATCCCTTTGTTGTAGACCTTTTCCGCCAAACTGTTCAGTTCTTCTTCATTCCCGAAGTGCTTTCGAAACATTTGCAGGAGTTCGCCCTCTATCCGTGACTGCATCTCATTTCTCATCTGGGCCTTTCTCCGTTTTTCCAGTCTGGAATCCTCTTTCAGAAACCGTGCATGATTCCATATGGTATCGTAGAGCCTGTCGATTCCCCTGTTCAATGAGGCCGCAGTCAGCAATACGGGCGGTTTCCATTCCATTGTCTGAGACGCGCGATCCAGCATCCCCTCTACGGAGGATGAAAGGTTTTCGGCGCCGGGGCGGTCCGCCTTATTGACAACGAATATGTCTGCAATTTCCATGAGACCGGCCTTCATCATCTGTACCGCATCCCCCGAATCGGGCATAAGGACAACCACGACGGTATCCGTGGCCTGGGTGATATCCAGTTCCGACTGGCCGACGCCGACGGTCTCCACTATTATAATCTCTTTGCCGCCGGCATCGAGAATTCTGGAGGCCTCCTTTGTCGTTTTTGCAAGCCCCCCCATGACCCTGCCGGCGCTCATACTCCTGAAGAAAACATCCCAGTCACTCTTTACATGCATACGGACACGGTCTCCCAGCAGGGCTCCGCCACTGAAGGGACTGCATGGATCGACGGCGACGATGCCCACCGAATAGCCGCCGCCGCAAAAGAGCGAAACAAGCCGGTCTGTAATGGTGCTCTTTCCCACCCCCGGTGGACCGGTAACGCCGATATAATAGGCACTGCCCGAATGGGGATAGATTTTCTCCATCACGGAGGGCGCCGCATCATCGCCCCTCTCCACGATTGATATCAGCCGCGCCGTGGCGAGTTTTTCCCCTGAAAGGGATTTTTCTACGAGCAGATCGATATCTTTCATTATGAAGATCGCGCCCGCCTTGCTACTGCATTTTCAATCCCCTTTACAATGACCTCCATGGCCGTGTCGGGACCGTAGACCTCATAAATGCCGGCCTCTTTCAGGAGAGGTACGTGGTGGGGAGGTATGACGCCGCCCATAAATACCTTCACATCGGTCATCCCTTTTTCTCGCAGTAAAGTGACGACTTTCGGCCCAAGGGTAAGATGATTGCCTGAAAGCGTGCTCAGTCCAACGATATCGGCATCTTCTTCGATTGCGGCCGCCACTATCTGGTCGGGAAAGGTATTTCCGATATAGATTACTTCCATACCGGCATCTTTGAGAAACTGCGAAACCAGCAGTACCCCGCGCCAGTGTATATCAAGACCCAGCTTGGCCATCACGATCCGCACTTTTCTCTCCATATCCTCGCTGCTCCTCCTGTCCGGCATGTCCTATTGATAGCCCATCAGATCATGAAATGAGAGGGAAAGACCACAGTCCGAACTCTTCTCGGAAAACCTCTTCAATTTCGCCTAAGGTTACACAGTTTGTTACGGCATCCATACAACCGGGATAGAGATTCTCACCGCTGTGGCATGCCTTCCTCAACCTATCCAGGCACTCCCCGACTCGCTTATCATCTCGCTTCGCTCTCAGCTTATCCAGTTTGGCCTTTTGTCTTGTATATGTTTCGGGGTATTCAAAAACCTCTATGGGGGATGTCTTCCCCCCTTCCGCCTTCATATAGTTTACGCCGACAACCTTCGTCTCTCCCGTTTCTATCTTTTTCTGACATTCATTATTGTACCTGCTTATTTCCCGGTGCAGCCATCCGCTTTCCACGGCGGACACCAAACCGCCCATATCTTCGATATTTTTTACGTAATCGAATATTCGCCTGGACATCTCTTCCGTCAGAGATTCAAGATAATAGGACCCGGCAAGGGGGTCTACCGTATTGACAACACCAGTCTCTGCCTGTATGATCTGCTGCGTACGGAGGGAAACGAGGGCCGCCTCTTCCGTGGGCGCCGAATAGGCCTCGTCATAGGAATCTATATGGAGTGACTGGCACCCGCCGAGGACGGCAGCAAGTCCCTGAATCGTCGAACGGGCAATATTGTTCAGCGGTTCCGTGGCAGGCAGTGTAACACCGGCGGTCTGCACATGGAAGCGCATGATCATCGATCGTTCCTTTTCGGCACCGAATCGCTCTTTCATGATTTTGTACCAGACCTTTCGGCTGGCACGGCACTTGGCTATTTCCTCAAAAAAGTCGTTGTGAAGATCCCAGAAAAAGGACATGCGGGGGGCGATGTCGTCTATGCTCATTCCCCGCCTGATCAGTTCTTCAGCCGTGGCAACGGCATTGGCAATGGCAATGCCCACTTCGGCAACGGCATCCGTTCCCGCCTCCCTGAGATTATAGCCGTTGTAACTTATGGGATTCCATCGGGGAACGTTCTTGCATATCCATTCCACGACATCGCACTGCATCCTGAATGAAGCCGACGGCGGAAGAATCTCGGGAGCACTGCCGACGCATGTTTCCATGATGAAATCATTCTGGCAGGTTCCGGCAAGGGCGGACATGGGGATGCCTCTCTGCCGGGCCACTGAAAAATACATGCCCGGTATGACGAGGCTCGTACTGGGGAGGTGCGTCACGATGGAAATACTGATGGCGGACATGTCTATATCCTTGAAATAGGCATCGATGTCCCCTATGGAATCTACGGCGGCACCACAATGTCCCACATTTCCTTCGGCCTCGGGATCATCGGAATTGTATCCGCGAATGGTGGGGAGATCGAAGAGGATACTGCCACCCGTCGCCCCGTGCTCCAGCAGGTATTTGACCCTCTTATTGCAGTCCTCGGGCGCCCCCAGGCCCGCCAGTTGGCGAACAGTAAAGAGTCTGCCTCGGTACATGTTGGGATAGACACCGCGTACATAGGGAGGACGGCCCGAAAAACCGAGATCCTCCATATAGTTGATATCTTCGTTATCTGCAGGGGTGTAAATCATCTTGACGGGAATGCCGGAATGGGTAAAATATTGTCCCTCCATCTCCCTGTCTCTATCGCTCAGACTGTTGCTGAACCAGTCTTCGTAGCCGTCCTTTATCTCGCTGAGATTGTCTTCACTGAAGAGGCATTCCGTCTTCTTTTCTTTTTTCGTCATATCCTTCTCCCGCCACGCAGATTCACCGGCTTTGACTTTTTACCACGGCATCAAGGATAACTACGTCCCTTGCCTTATTTATCCTTCCTCGTTATCTCGTCATAGAGGCTGCGTTTGTCGATGATCCTCCTGGCCTTGAACTGAGTTCTTTCCAGTGTATCGGGGGGCATCATCTGAACAATAGTCCTCAACCCGCGTGCCTTCAGTCTTGCCTCCAGTTCCTCTTTCATAACTGGGACCTGACTGTCATCCACCTCGGGACTATATTCAGCCTGTACCACCAGTTCATCCATCGTCTTGTCTCTGTTAATGATGATTCTGAACTCGCCACCGCACCCTTTTATGCTGCGTATCGCATCTTCGATGGCGCTGGGATTTACATTTTCTCCCCTGACGACAAACATATCGTCGGACCGTCCATATATACCCTTGGGTAGCCGAGGATAGGTCCTGCCGCAGGGACAGGGATCGTTTACCCACTGAGCAATGTCACCCGCCCAGAATCGGATCATGGGCTGCGATGTTCGTTCCAGATGTGTGTATACGGTTACCCCTTCCTCGCCGTATGGGACCCGTTTCTTTGTATCGCTATCGACCAACTCGGAATAGACAATATCCTGCCAGAAATGAATTCCCTGACGCGATTCACACTCGCAATTGGACATCCAGGGGGCCATTTCGGCTGTCGACCCGGAGTCGATGCATATTCCTCCGTAGGTCTCTTCTATGCGTTTTTTTGTGGACGGGATGCCTGCGCCCGGTTCACCGGAAAAGAAGAGTATGCGGAAATTAAAATCCCGCTTGGGATCGAGGCCGCGTGCCCGGGCCTTTTCAGCCAGATAGAGACTGTAAGAGGGCGTACCGTAAAATATTGTCGGCTTCACCTCCTTCATCCATTCCAGCGCCCGGTCCGATTGCCCCGGAACACCTGCACCAAAGGGAAAAGACGCAGCCCCCAGCCGTTCGGCGCCGATCAGGGCCCCCCAGCTTCCCCAATAGAGACTGAAAAAAGAGCCGATGAAAACAGTATCGTCGGGACGTACCCCAAATCCCCACATGATCCGGGCATGGGCCTCGGCAATTCGTTCCATATCGTCACGACCGATGCCGAAGGCGGTGGGTCTCCCCGTCGTACCCGACGTTCCCTGCACCCGTGCAACCTCTTCCGGCGGCACACAGAGGTTGCTGCCGAAGGGGGGATATTCGATCTGATCCTGGATTATTTCATCTTTGGTTACGGGAGGTATGTTCTCGAAGTCTTTCAGGGAGTTTATATCTTCGGGGACGATGCCTACTGTGCCCCACTTTTTCTTATAAAAGGCCGATTTCTCATAGGCATATGCCAACTGCCGCTTCAGCTTGGGAAGGATAACTGTCTCTTCCCTTTCTTCCGAATCCATGGTCTCCACTTCCCTGTTCCAGTATCTGGAATCCGGTGATGGAATATAAAGACGATCGTATTGCGGTGGCCATTCTGTAATCATTGAATCTCCTCCTTAACGATATTTTCTCTGCTTCCTGAAACAACACGCGAGGCAATTATGCACATGATCGGGCATCTAAGGAACGACATAGGAATGTATAGAAAGAAATCCTTCTCTAGCTGGGGATACTAAAGAAAATATCTCTCTCTGTCAAGGTAATAGACGGAAAGAGCGTCAGCCCTCTATCCAACTTCCAGAAGGCATACAACGACGGGCCGGTTACATATCGATCAGCCGATTTTATTGTAAAAAACCCCCTTTTTATTTGCCTCTAGTATTATAATATGAGAAAATAGCTGATAAAGGGTCATATGAAGTCGATGCTTTATCAGGAGGTGTACTCATGTTTAAAAAAATTCTGTACCCTACCGATTTTTCAGATGTAGCATACAAGGTATTGGACTTCATTGTACAACTAAAAACAGCAGGTACGAAGGAAGTCCTGTTGCTTCACGTCATAGACCAGAGAGACGTCTACAACATGGAACAACACACAGCCCGCTGGACAGACATATCCCAGGTAAGAAAGGCCTGGGATAGAGAAATTTCAGGGGCGATGGACTCCATTGCCGATGAACTGACAGAGGCAGGGTTGAAAGTGACGCAACTGGTCGTCTGCGGCATCCCCTTTGATTCAATATTACAGGCTGAAGATGAAGAAGATGTGTCCTTAACGGTCATAGGATCTCATGGCAAGAGCAATATAGAAGAGATGTTACTGGGATCCGTATCAGAAAAAGTGATCAGAAAATCGCAAAAACCTGTTATTGTCATAAAAAGATAAAAATACTGGAATGCCGACTTCACTAACCGGAAAATTCTTGTCAATTTTATATTTCGTCACTTCTTTCTTTACTTTTCTACCATTATTTACTATCGTTTTTATCGTGGCGTCCTTCCTCTTTGTGCATGATTTATGAGATACAGTAACAACATCACATCCGAGATGGCGCTTTTCTTATTCCCTAAAATGCAGTCATTAAAAGATATACCAAAGGGAGGTCAGTTTTATGAACATATTATCGAGAGATGAATTACAATCCTTAATGCAGGAAAAACTCGGAACATGTGTATCAATATATATGCCGACCAAAAAAGGCATAGAGATTCAACAGAACCAGATCAGGTATAAAAATATGCTTCGTAATACGGAGGAACGTCTGATTTCAGCGGGCCTGCGTCCCTCGGAAGCAAAAGATTTGATATCTCCCACACAGGAGTTATTGGGGGACCCATCGTTCTGGCGCAACCAGAACGATGGACTTGCCATATTCTTCTCTCTGGATTTTTTTAAATACTACCGGCTCCCGCAGGATTTCGAAGAACTTGTCGTCGTAACGGATCGCTTTCACCTGAAACCGCTTCTGCCTATTCTGAATACAAACATAGAATTTTATATCCTTGCGATCAGCCAAAATGGTGTGAGACTCTTCGAATGTTCGCGATTTCAGTCGCGGAAGATAACGCTGGAAGGTATTCCCGAAAGCCTCGATGAGGCCCTCAACCTCGATGCCTTCGATAAACGCCGACAGCTGCATACGGGAACAGAGGATACGAAATTAAAGATTCTTCAATATTTCAAGCAGATCGACAAGGGACTTCGCGAGTTTTTAAAGGAGAAGAAGTCTCTCCTCATATTTGCCGGTGTTGATTACCTCCTTCCCATCTATAAAGAGGCCAACACCTATCCCAAACTGTCGGAGAAAGGCATTCCGGGGAACCCCGAAGGATTGAGCAGAAATACACTGCACGGCATGGCTCTGCCCATCATAGAACCCCTTCTGGAACAAAAGAAGGAAAAGGCGAAAGACAGATACAGGCAAAATGCCGGTACGGGACTCACTTCACAGGATATATCCGAAATCATAAGCGCTGCCCGTAGCGGAAGGGTTAAGGTCTTGTTTGTCGCCATCGGCGTGCAGCAGTGGGGAACCTTCGATCCCGAAAAGATGGAGGTTCAGGTGAGCGACGAGGCCAAACCGGGACGTGAAGACCTCCTCGATCTAGCCGCCATAGAGACATTCCTGAACGGAGGTACCGTCTATGCAGTAGAACCGGGAGAAATGCCTGATCAATCGAATGTGGCTGCTGTTTTCAGATATTAAATAAACCCTTTTCAAATAACAAAGAAACTGAAGTCTTCGCCTCAAGGCGAGGGTTTCTCCCATCTCCCGAATGGGAGCATAATCCGGCAAGGAGTCAATGAATGTCATCTGGAGTAAGAGTGTCAGTAATCGGGGCCGGTGCAATGGGCTCCTTCTATGCCAGCAAATTTCACGACATGGACAGAGAATGCCTTTCCCTCGTAGCCGGGGGGAAACGCCGTGAATCCCTCAAGAAAAAGGGGCTCACCGTCAATAATAAACATTATCCCCTGCCCGTCATAGACCCGAAAGAGACGGTCCCCCCAGCCGATCTCGTCATCGTCGCCGTAAAATACCATCACCTTGAGGAAACCATTAAAGACATGGCCTGTGTCACAGGCAATGATACGACCATCATATCGGTCATGAACGGGATAGAAAGCGAAGAACGGATAGGCGCCGCCTATGGCATGGAAAAGATATTATATTCAACAGTGGCGGGGATCGATGCGCTGAGGACGGAAGATCAGGTCGTATATACCAGACAGGGAACAACCTTTTTTGGCGAAGCCGACAATCATTCACCTTCAGAGCGGGTAAAGAAGATGCAGGCCCTCTTCGACAGGGCCGGCATAGCCTGTGAAATACCCGATGATATGATACGAAACCTGTGGTGGAAGTTTATGGTAAATGTGGGTATCAATCAGGTGTCGGCCGTTCTGCGCGCGCCCTTTTCGGTCTTCCAGCAATCGGCCTATGCCCGGGATCTCATGGAACTCACCATGAGGGAGGTTATCGATATCGCCCAGGCGAAAGGGGTTAATCTCCACGAAGAGGACATACAAGACTGGTATGCCTTTATGTATAAGCTCTCTCCCACGGGAAGGACATCCATGCTCCAGGATATAGAGGCCAAGAGGAAGACAGAGGTGGAAATGTTCGCTGGGAAAATCATCGAGCTGGGTAAAAAGCACTCAGTCGCGACGCCCGTCAACACTGTCCTCTTTAGGGCAATCAAGGCCATCGAAGAATATATCGATTAAGATCACTGCTGGCCCGGCAGGGATTTTCACGGAAAAAACAGGGCACGGAAGCGGGGTATCAATGAAAACAACGATGATAATTCCCTCTTACTGGACCAGGGAAAGAGGCATGGGGGCAAAGGAGACGGATGCCGTCTATGATCATCCTACCCCTCTCGATGATGAAGGGACACTTCAGAGGACCATCGAAAGCATATCCATCCTCAAGGAAAAGGACTTCGATCTTGTCATCATCGCCGTTTCCAACGCCGCGGATGTTGAAGACAGTGTGGAAGAAAATGTCGCTCGCATCATCGGAAATGCAAATGCCGATGTGACCGTTCGCCTTTTCAGTCACTCCCATCTGAGAAAGATCCACAGGATTCTCAAGGAAGAGGGGGGCGGCAGGTTTGTCGAACTCCTGAGCCTCCGTGGATATTCGAACATCAGGAACCTCTGCCTCTTCCTGCCTCATCTGCTGGGATCCGACATAGCCGTCCTCATTGATGATGACGAAGTCTTCGAGGACCCCTTCTTCATGAACAAGGCCCGTGAATATATCGGACAGAGAATCGATGACCGCTTCGTAGGGGCGGTGGCGGGCTACTACCTCCAGCCCGATGGAGACTGGCGACTCAAAACCTCTCCGGAATCAGAGCGGGCATCGTGGGACAAGGTTGCCCGCATGAATGAGGCCTTTGAAAAGATCATCGGCACGGGACCCCGCCTGAAGGAGACGCCCTTCGTCTTCGGCGGCAACATGATCGTGCACAGAGATATTTTCAGGCATATCCCCTTCGATCCATCCATCTCACGAGGAGAGGACATAGATTACCTCATAAACATGAGGATGTTCGGACACGCCTTCTTCCTCGACGACAGTCTGTCCATCAAACACCTGCCCCCCCCGAAGCCTCATCCAGTGTGGAAGGAACTTCGAGAGGATTTATATAGATTCATCCGGGAGCGGCAAAAACTGCGAAATCAGGAGGCGATGCCCGGCATGGTTCATGTGAGGGCGGAGGAACTGGATCCCTATCCCGGCGCCTTTTTGAAGGACGACCTGGAAGACAAGATTGCCTCGGAATGCACCGCCCTTGCCACACAATACCGGATCGAGGGGAAAGAGAGCGATGCAGTTGAGGCCCTGAATAATATTGTGATAGCGAAATCGGAGACGGAGTCAGGGGAAAATCTCTTTCATCGTTTAATTCGCACACAGAGACTGTGGGAGGAAATGATGGACTTCACCTCCACGGGCGATATTGGAAGGAAACTGGCATCTCTCCTGTAACGGGACTCGCCCATCTCGGGACACCATAAAACCAGCAATTACGCTTCTCTGAGTATAAAAAGGTTGCGACATTTTCTCATAAGGTACAATATGCCCGGGTGGTATATTGTTATCTTTTTATGGAGGTAGATCGTTTTGAATAAGTTTGTGATATGGGTTTCTTCCGCCCTGGCGTTGTTGCTGATGCTCCCCCTCGTCATCTCACCGGGGCCGGGATCGGAAATATACCGGGGGCTGGGAAGCATCATCCTGGGAGGGCTTGCCCTATCCTCGGTCTTTGTAATTTTTGTAATACCATCACTCCTTATGTTTTTCATAAAAATGGAAAGGAAGAACTGACATGGCGGAAATTAGCGAGATAACACTGGAAAACCTGAATACCACGGAATTTATCGAGAAAAAGATTGCCGAAATTTCATCTGTTGTACAGAGCGGTTCAGCCGTCAATGCCCTCTCGGGCGGAGTGGATTCGGCAGCCGTCACCATGCTGGCCCACAGGGCCCTGGGAAAGAGACTGCGATCCCTCTTCATAGACACGGGTCTCATGCGGCAGGATGAACCACAGACGATCGTCTCATGGTTTGAAAAGCTGGGCGTTACCGTCGAGATTATCGATGCGCGGGACCAGTTCTTTGCGGCCCTCAAGGGGAAGACTGATCCCGAAGATAAACGTAACGCCATTACAGAGACCTTTTACAAGGACGTCTTCGGAAAGCTCGTACGGGAGATGGGCGCGAAACACCTCTTTCAGGGGACCAATTATACCGACATAGAAGAAACGGTAGCGGGCATAAAGAGACAGCACAACATATTGGAGCAGATCGGCATCGATCCCCTGAAAAGCTACGGATATAATGTTCTCGAACCCTTGATAGCACTGAGGAAACCGGCCATACGGACCATTGCAAAGGTCGTCGGACTTCCCGAAGAAATATATGCACGGCCACCCTTTCCCGGGCCCGCACTGGCGGCGCGCGTGATCGGCGAGGTTACACCCGAAAGGGTCGAAACGGTCAGGCAGGCAACAAAAATTGTCGAAGATTCTCTCTCCGCCACGGGCGCCTTTCAGTACCTTGCCATACTTCACGACGATCGGGTAACGGGCATAAGAGAGGGGAAAAGGGATTTCGGCCTGCAGATAGAGATCAGATGCTGGGACAGTGAAGACGCCAAGACGGGATCACCGACGCGACTTCCCTATCCTGTCCTGGAGAAGATGGCCGACGAGATAACGGCACAGGTTGGGGGCGTCGTGAACGTCACCTACAATATCACGAAAAAGCCGCCGTCAACGATAGAGGCGATCTAGAGGCCTGTAACATAAACTGTGATACCCATGAAACATGATGAAGCAGCTCTTTTAAAGACCGGACAGTACCGGTACTATATCTGTTTGATACTCTTTCTGAGCTATATACTGGTATATTTTCACAGGCTCTGCCCTGCAGTAATCGCCCTCGATATGCAGGCCGATCTCGATGCAA
The DNA here is from genome assembly GCA_964394725.1 of uncultured Syntrophaceae bacterium. Taxonomy (GTDB): domain Bacteria; phylum Desulfobacterota; class Syntrophia; order Syntrophales; family UBA2210; genus JAFGPZ01. The sequence continues at coordinate 4,619 of CAYMYS010000047.1, read as the reverse complement.
GCAGCACCCTGCTGGGTGTTCTCGGCTCGGCCTACTTCTATTCCTACGCACTCATGCAGCTTCCAGCGGGACTGCTGGCAGACACATGGGGGCCCCGCCGGACCGTTGCAACCTCGCTTCTCATTGCGGCCTTCGGATCCATACTGATGGGGATGGCACCCACACTGAGTGTGGCAATTATCGGCAGAGTGCTCGTCGGGCTGGGCGTTTCCACCATCTATGTATGCAATTTCAAACTGCTGGCCGAATGGTTCCCTCCCCGTAGATTCGTCGTCATCGGCGGCATATTCATGGCCATGGGGGGCGTGGGCGCCCTTATCTCCACGGCACCGCTTGCCCTGTTGAGCAACCTTTTGGGATGGCGTTCGAGTCTGATCGCCGTCGGTTTCCTTACCTTTTTCGTTGCAATCGCTGTCTACCTTATTGTACGAAACCGCCCCGAAGAGATGGGGTGGCCGCCCATTCGCCCTTCTCATGAAGTCTCGGATAATACTGACATAAACCTTCCGAATGCCATCAAACAGGTATTGTCCTGCCGGCCTTTCTGGCCTCTCGCCCTGTGGTCCCTCTTTGCCCCCGGAATCTCCTTTGCCGTCGGCGGACTCTGGGGGGGACCGTACCTGATGCAGGTGTATGGTCTGAGCAAAACCGAGGCAGGAGGCATCCTCTCGATGTTTGCCGTATCATTGATAGTAGGGAGCACCATACTGAGTTTTGTCGCAAACAGACTCGGCAGAAAACCAGCGTTACTGGGATGCAGCGTTCTCCTTGTCGCTGTGTGCATTTTTTTCTCCCTTTGGCCCGATGGACTTTCACTGCCCCTTTTGTATCTATTTTTCTTTCTTATCACCCTTCCCGGCGCCTCGGGATCGGTTGCCGCTGCCGCTTCAAAAGAATTGTTCCCCCTTTCAATTGCGGGAACAGCCTTGGGATTACTCAACCTTTTCCCTTTCTTCGGAGGTGCCCTCTTTCAAGTCGCCATCGGGGGCATTATCTCCCTTGCAAAACGCAGTGAGAATTACACCGCCATTGACGGCTATCAACTCATGTTTTATTTTGCCCTGACCAGCGCCCTCCTATCACTCGTCGCAGCATTCCTCTTAACTGAGACCCTGAAAAAAAGCAGTGACCGATGATAAAGGCAAAAAACATGGAAAAGAATAAGGAGTTCGACAGAAGACACAGTCGGGAGAGGTGAATCAATGAAGGAGCCAATCAGAATAACGGCTATTGTCGGCAGCTATCGAAAAGGTGGAATTATCGACCAGGCAGTCGATCATGTCCTCCTATCGGCACGAGAGGAAGGGGCTGAAACATCGAAGATTTATCTTATCGACAAAGACATCGAATTCTGTACAAACTGCCGCGCCTGCACTCAAAAGCCGGGAGAAAGGCGAGGAGATTGCATGTTCACTGATGATATGGACAGCATACTGGATGAGATTGAAAAATCGGATGCCATTGTGCTGGCATCCCCGATGAACTTCGGCACAGTTACTGCAGTTACGAAACGATTCCTCGAACGGCTCGTCTGCTTTGCCTACTGGCCTTGGAAGATGAACGCTCCGAAGATACGCAACAAAAAGAAGAAAAGGCGTGCCCTCATCGTCTGCTCTTCCGCGGCACCATCGATTATAGCCCGCCTGACGTCGCAGATGGTCAAGCTCTTGAAGAGTGCCTCCGCTCTCATGGGGGCAAGGACAATGGGCGTCTTATTCATCGGCCTTGCCGCCCGTGAAGAAAAGCAAGGCCTGGGAAAACGTACAAAGGACAAAGCGCATCGACTGGGAAAAAGGCTGTCATCCGATGTATAGACATAAAAGGGAGTTCCACGACCTCATCGAATCGACCTCCATCAAGACACCAGCAATTGATAGATTGCGCTCCTCTATCCCGAAGTGATTCTCGAATTCCATAAAAGCCTTGCAATGTCCATTGATTATAATTACAGTGCCACGGAGGAAAGATGGGACAGGATGTCGAATCCCTCTTCCCCTTCGATGCGAAACTTGAAGATGACACCATTGCCAATTACAATGAATTCCTGCTGGTGTGCAGGAAAAACGGCGACAGCATCAGCCTGAAACTCTTCGAGGTCATCATCGATGAGGAGCAGATACACTACAACTACTTTGACAATGTCAAAGGGCACATTGAGAAGCTCGGACCGGTATATCTCGCCCAAATAGCGGAAACCCGTCTACCACTGGTCTCTAAACACAGGACTTTGCCGCCATTGAAGGTAGTGAATAACACTCTCGGAAAAGGTAAAGGGAACGCATGAAGGGATCTTTCGATCCATTCTTAGGAAGATCTTTATGAATGGCTTTCGGCTTTCTTGACAGGGGGGAATATTGAAAGGAAAAGGACAGACACATGATACGAAGTTTCAACGGAAAGACGCCCCGCATCGCAGAATCGGCCTTTGTCAGTGAAGCCGCGTATATTGTGGGTGATGTTGTCATAGGCGAAGACGCAAGCATCTGGCCCGGCGCCGTCATCAGGGGCGATTTCGGCAGCATTACTATCGGATGCAACAGCGTGGTGGAAGATAACAGCACTATTCATTCCGGCAGTCCATCGAACCCCATAGGCGATGTTGAGATCGGAGACAGGGTGCTTATCGGCCACGGCGCCGTTCTGAATTGCAAAAAGATAGGAAATAATGCCCTCATCGGCATGCATGCCACGATTCTTCACGATGCGCAAATCGGCAGCTTCTGTCTCATCGCCGCACATGCCCTCGTGGGACAAGGGATGATAGTCCCCGACGGGTCCCTTGTTGCTGGTGTGCCGGGAAGAATAAAGGGCGATATTTCAGAGGATCAGTCGTGGTGGGTGAAGCATGCCTATAAGGACTACGCCGCCCTCGCGGAACAATATAAGAAAGAGGGACTTTGACGAGACTCTCACATTGTACAAGTCTTTGCCCCTATTGAACTGATAAAATCCTGAGGTAAGGAACGCGCCCGGCCTTTGGGCGCCTTGGAGTTACCGATGAAATCTGTGGATTCAAAGGGGAACAATAAAAGTTCACCCGTGCTTTCCCCCGTTTCCGCTTTAACATGGGACCACTTCATCTATCCCCGGGCAGCAAAAAGCGACAAGACCATCAGCTCCTATGTAGAATCACTTGCCGCGGGCGCTGACTTTCCGCCAATCACGATTCAACGGGTCTTCAACTATCCCTGTGGCGATGCAACAATAGAAGCGACCATCATCGTCGACGGCATCAACCGCTGGCATGCCTTCAGGGAACGAGGAATCAAAGAAATTCCAGCAGTTGCATGGAAAGACAAACCCCTCGATTACGAAAAGAATAAGGTAGCACTTCTCCTCGAATCGGCCCGATGCAACACCACCCACGGCGATCGTCTGAGCGCCACCGACAAAAAACGCGTCGCCCGTGATATCGCATCGCAAGATCGTGAATGCAGATGGACGGAAGCGGCCCTTGCAGAAAAACTGGGGATTACACAGCAGACCGTCCATACCTGGATCTCCGATATCCGTGCCCGGCAGAAGGCAGGCCGAGACACAGTCATCCTTCGACTGAGCCGTCTGGGATGGAAACAGGGACAGATCGCGGACATAGTTGGTGTAAGCCGAAATAGAATATCGGAAATTGTCGGAAATACAAATTTTTGTAATATCGACATTTTGCTCTCCCGGGGCCATGACATGGAATACATAGCACGGCATTACAACATGGATCTTCCCCTTGCCTGGGCCTTACGTTTAGAAGGAAAGACAGATCAAGATAAGTTTAAAGAACTCGGATGGGGACTTCGCACCTGGGACCAGTGGAACTTCAACGAATGTGATGAACGATTCGGCGACGACTGGCCGGGGCGGATACCTGCCCAACTGGTGGCCCACACACTCTTCTACTTCACCAAACCGGGTGATCTGGTCCTCGACCCCATGGCCGGCGGCGGCGTGGTATCCGATGTGTGCATGATCTTTGAGAGAAAGTGCCGGGCCTTTGACATGGCAACGAGTGATAATCGGCCTGAGATACAGTATCACTATTGGGACCCACATGATTGGCAATGGCCCATCACAAGAAAACCGGACCTCATCTTCTTCGACCCGCCCTATTTCACAAAAAAAGATAGGGAATACAGAGAAAAGGCCACTGAGAAAACCCCCTCAATATCCTCATATACAAAGGAAGACTATGAGGAGTTTTTTGAGGGCTTCTTCCTGATGGCCCATGAACAATCAAAGGAAACGACGAGGATGGCCTTTCTGAATGCCGACTGGCGAGATTTTCAATCCACAGCCGCGATAAAAGAGAAACCCGACAGATCGATCACCATATTCGACTACCACCGGCTTCTATCACAAACGGGATGGCAGACAACCCATCGAATAGAATGCCCCCTCTCCACTGAACGACTGACGGGGAACGAGGTGCAGAAAATGCAGGACAGACGCGTCCTCGGAACAGTGGGAAGGACCCTGCTCATCGCACAGAAATCATGATGAATGGGTAGATATGTGAACAGCGTTATGTAGGCAATCTTAAAAATACTTTTTGAAAGGTAAAGGATGCACATAACACCTACAAAGCAACAAATTTATTGAATGTGAAAAATAACGATTACCATTCGAAA
>CAYMYS010000046.1:0-23001 GCA_964394725.1 uncultured Syntrophaceae bacterium | reverse complement strand
AATACTGGAAAGAAAAACTTGGCATCAAAGGCTATTTTAATGTCCAGATCGAATCGGTTCAAATATCATGATGCCACAACTTTTGAACGTTACCAAAATATTGTTTAACCAATCTTCGAATCTTGCCCAAGAAGGCGACCCAATATGAACAACCATATCCATTTTGCTTTTTCCCGAAATCAATTATTAAATTCAGTTTAGCTGCCAACGTATAGATCAGCTGTGCTGTGCCCCAAAGCGAGGAACGAGCGGCGAGGTACAGCATCAGCTGCATCTACTGGTTCGAGATCCCTATTCATCTTCGATGAGCCCGATGCTTCTCAATAAGAGCCTACCCAATGAACTAGCCTCGGAATAAGAAATCTTGAAATCACCAGTAAAATGATCAAATTCTGGCATTCCGTTTTGTTTAGAAATGTGACGAGTAAGCAAGCCCAACTGCGCCAAATGATCCTTGTAGCTTTCTTGGAGCGCGTGGTCGCTAAGCTCTTTCGTCGAGCAGCCAATATAAGCAACTCTCTCTTCAAAAACATCATCGTGCAACCCACGAAATTCCTGGTCGCCTCCAATTGTAGAAACATTAAAGAATCGCAACCAGAGAACTTCAAGATTGTTGAGCTCTCCGAGAAGGCGCATAAGATGCTTCGATTCAGCATGTTCAATCGCTTCGTTTGACAGGCTCTGTGAGACCAAGGACGCAAGTTGATACCGGCGTTCCTCAGTTGTGGAACGTGCCGCTTGGCGGAGCGCCTCTTCGACAAGATCAGTGAATTCTTCATCGCTCAAATGCGCACGAACTTCCTCTTCTTCTAAGTACGCGATCCGGGACTGAAGCTTGGTTGCGAAATCCGCAATTCTGTCGATTCTTTGGTGCGGGATAATTGATCCTGCTATCTCTGTCAACAGTGGCCCTGCAAAAGGGATTGCGCCCAGAACAGCCTTCGCGCCAGAACTTACATAGTCGATAGCCTGCGTCTTTACCGCCTCGGGCAGATTTATATCTTGATCAGCCATTTTTTTTCTTTCGAACGTTAAGCTCACCAGCCCCTCTGACTCACTCCGCCAGGACCGCCAAAGTATCAGGGGTCTGGTGGAGCGTTGGGTTAGAAAATTTTTCACTTGAACAGCAAATACAAAACTATGATTGCACCGATAGCCCACCAAATTGCCGATGATGAGTTACTCTTTTTCTTTGGGCTTGATGACCCTTTTTGTTTTGGCTCTAAAGACCTGCTCTTTTTTTGGGGTTTCGTAGGAAAGGTCGCTCGTTCCTTGAGCATTGAAGAAACTTGCTTATATGCTGCTGTTCGGTTACTTCCTCCGGTATGGACATGACCATCAGGTGAAGTCCATTCACCAAACCAAATTAACTCAGTTCCTTCATAACGCCGAACTGATTTTATAATTTTTTCCTCGGATACAAGTTCCTCTGCAATTTCTTTAATTATTGGATCATCAGGCCCTTTTATTGGCGCGTTATCAGCGCCACTTGCAAGTTCTCGGTAGACTCTGAAGGTGAACCACGACAGAAGCTCTTTTTCACGACTTGGCGCAATCAATGCTGCTTGAATTCGATTAAATAGAGCTTTCTTTCCAATATAGTCTGTGAATTCGATACCATATGCTTTTCCGAATTTCTTGTGCCTTGCTGTAATTGGTTTATCCCTGTCTACTTTGAGAGAAATAAGATCGCTCACATCATCCTTTGTGGCATTTGCGGGAATTGATATGCCCAAGTCTTTTGCGTAATCCAACTGCCTTTCAGTGGGTGGCTCTGATGGAATTTCGGTGATTTCGTCAACCAATGTGCCATCGACCTCGGCTAGCCGCGTTGCCTCCAATTCATTTGCAGCAGAGTAGATGCGCGTTCTCTTTCGCACGGTATCTTTTTCCTTACCCTTTACCTCATAAATTGGCATAACTACTCCTACTCGAATTTTTTCCTAACGCCCCGGTCAGGAGCAGCCAGGGCTTCCAATGAATTGGTAAATATTTGATAAGTTTTAGCCTGGAACTATTGCCCAAACTCGCCCAGCCTTGGCTGTCGCCTGCACTGGGATGTTATATTTTGGCAATAAAAACAGTTGTATTAGCAAGTGAAAGCTTGAACATTACTATCATATTGATTCTTTTGGTGCCGTCCAGCCTGACATCTCTTCAGACAATATAAAGCGAAGGTCTTCGTTAGTCATTGATTTTACAACTGAAGGTAGCCATTTGAATTTATGGATAATATAAAAATGGACGGCCTCAAGACCGTTAACCTCTTTGTAACCTTCTCTTTTTGCAAGTTCGTCACCGAAAACATCGAGAAGATAAGAAAGACCAGATTCTGCTTCGTACATTTTTTTTACTGCTTCATAGTGTTCTTTTTTTCTCATTGAGATCTCCCTTTTAGGTTTAGTACGATTAGCTCATGAAAAATATAACATTAAATCGACAGTTTTCTGTATAAAAACCAAACACAGTTAATGGAGCTGTATAAGACACCTCGAAATAACTTTACATGTACTTTGTTAAATAACTGTAATAGTAGTGTTTGTAAGATTTGTCCTCACTTATCAGGGGGTCTTATGCAGAAACTGTATAACACGCCAACACATTTCTCATGTGCACAAAAACCCCCGCCACTGGATGTGAAACGGGGTTTGTGTTTTTGTCAGATCATAATTCCCTCTTTTTTGAACGTTAAAGAATTAAGACTCCTAATTTTGATTACAAGGTAACAGAACTATTTCATTTTTTATGGAATGATACTCCCATTACTTTTAAAGTCAAGGATTTTATGTGGGACGAATAGACTCCCGCTGCGGGAGTGACTCTATTAGTTGTTAAAATAGGACAGGAGAATGGAGAGAATGGGAGAATCAACAGTTTCTTCCAGCCCGTCGCCCCTCCGATGAACACATTTCCACGGGGATAATGATCTGCAACGATATCCCGCAAACGCCTGCCTTCCGGTATTGGGGTTCTGCACTGACTGCCGTGGCACACAAGAGCAGACAGAGAGAGACGAAAAGCAGTGATGATCTCATGTAATCTTCCCCTGGATAGGAACAGAGGTTCTCCGGGTGCTGATTTATTTCTCTGCATCCCTGAAGGTTTGTAGGGCGCAGATGATCTCGTCTTTACATTTATCAACGGCTTCCCGTCCGGCTTCAAGGACATTGGGAACTTGATCGACATGCCACATATCTATGACCCGGTCAAAGGTCACATTAATAAAAACGATTTCGTTATGATGCATGTCCACGGCCAGCGGTATCTGACTGCACTCATAGGCGGTTTTGGTCATCTCATTAAAGCATGTAAAACCCTACTTCTGTATTAGATTTAAAAGGGCCAATAACCTTATTTTTCATAGAATTCCCTCTGGTTACCGTAAAAATATCAATAACTTCCAACATTATGTCTCAACTTCGACTCCTTTTATTTTTCCCACTACTCTAATGGTAGCTCGTGCCAGACCTCATGAAATGAATGGGGCTACTTGCCCAGAAGCCACAGAGTTTGTTCGATGATGGCAATTCGCTTGACCGGAAATAATGGATAATATAATACTCTATGGAAGATTCAAGAACTTATACAGATAGCTAAATGAGATGAAGGAGGTGAGGGAATGGTACCCACGGACTTTCAAAGTAGCCAAGATGAGACTGATGATTTGACTGCTGCTATTGAGATGTACTATTCAAAGGGTTGGACTGATGGTTTACCGGTCGTTCCGCCGACAGAAAAAAGCATCGGGGCGATGATCGAAGCAGGCGGCCTGGAATCCGGCAAGGAAATTACCTTCATTGCTGAGCGCCAGATTTCAGTCACCGCGGAAAAGGTGGCCATTAACGCCGTACTGGCGGGATGCAAGCCGGAATATATGCCGGTGATTGTCGCTGCTATCGAGGCTATTGGTGATCCCCGGTATAATTATCACGGGCCGGCTACGAGTACCAGTGGTTCTGCTGTATTGATCCTGGTTAACGGCCCGATCACCCACGATCTGGGCATCAACTGCGGTGGAAATCTTTTTGCCGATGGATGGCGGGCAAATGCCACCATAGGACGTGCGGTGCGCCTGGTGATGCGTAATGTTATTGGAACTCTGCCGGGGCGTCTCGACCGCAGCTCACTGGGTCACGGGGGTAAATATACCTTCTGCATAGCCGAAAATGAAGAGGAAAGCCCTTGGACGCCGGTTCATGTGGAACGAGGGTTCCATAGAGAGCAGAGCACCGTGACTGTATTTGCCGCCATGGCGCCCCATCAATTTTCCAATCAGCTGAGCAATACTGCCGAAGGTGTTCTGTCTACGGCGTGCGCTCATATGCGCATCTCGGCCGGCGTCGGGAGGGGGGCTCAGTATTTTCTTGTCATTGCCGGTGAGCACATGCGAGTAATTGCCAACGATGGTTTCTCCAAAGATGATATCAGGCGTTTTTGCTTTGAACATACACAAACCTCGCACGCAGAATTGAAGCGCATCCATGTCATGCCCGGCGAAATCGGCCCAGAAGATGAAACCCGGATGAGTCACCTGTTTCCCGCACCGGAAGATCTTATCGTGGTTGCTGCCGGGGGACGGGCCGGCGTGCAGTCTGCATATATTCCCGGGTGGGGTACCAGGAAATCATCGGAAAGCGTGACCAAAGAAATTCGTCAGCCATAACCGACTATGGCCACAAAGGAGGATTACATGGAAAATTTCAAGATCTTCGATCCAACCACAGAAGTAAAGGAACAAACAATCGACTTTGTTCCGCGTCCCCCCTCGCTCAGTAATCTCAGGATCGGGCTTGTTGAGAATACGAAGTTCAATTCGGACACCTTGTTGCTCAAAATTGCCGCTATTCTGGAGAAGCAATATGGGGCCCAGGGCCATATCCTGCGCAGCAAGAGAACCTCTGGATCACCCGTCGACCAAGACGTAATCGAAGAGTTTACTGCCTGGTGCGATGTCGCTGTTGCCGGAATTGGCGATTGAGGATCATGCAGTTCGGGCAGTGTGCTCGACGGGATTCTCTTGGAGAAGAATGGCATACCGGCTGCCTCCATTATTACGGATTGTTTCACTGAGACGGGTCAGGCAATGGCCGAGGCCTGGGGCCTTCCGAATTATAAATTCTTAAGCATGCCGCACCCCATTGCCAATCTTACGGAAGAGGAACTGGATCAACGTGCCCAGGATATTGTACCGAAGGTTGTCCATCTCCTTTTGAAAGGTCAGAGTTAGAGAATGATCTCAGGATGATGATCTGCAGTATATGGAACAATAATAAAAATTTTCATTGATTGTCTTTTCCTCCCTTGCGCGACGCGATGATAATGGCCGCGAATATCAATGTCATGCCGAGCAGTTGAAACCTGCCCACGGATTCGGTGAAAAAGAGATATGCCAGGATGGAGGCGCCGATGGGCTCTCCGAGGATTGTAATGGCAATCATGCTTGCCTTCAGGTGCTTGAGCGCCCAGTTTAGGGATGTATGTCCTATTAGCTGCGGTACAACGGCCAAGAGGACCAGAAAGAGATATGACCCCGGCTTATATCCTGTGAAAGGGATCTGGAGTGCTAGCGATGTCATGAGGAGTAAGATGGCGCTGATGGAATAGACAACGGTTATGTATGTCACGATGTCGAGCCTCTCCCTTACCTTGCTCCCTACGATCAGATATCCGCTTGCCATGACCGCACCGGCAAGGGCCAGCATATCACCGGTGAGTGCCTTATCTGTCAGTGTCATGCCATAAATTCCGCTGTCTCCAGTGGCAATCAGGATACTTCCGACAAAGCAGAGAAGGATTCCCAGTATCAGTTCAATGTTCTGTTTTTCCCTGAGAAAAAGCCAGGAAAAGATTCCCACAAAGATGGGATTAGTGGTGACAAGCACGACGCTGCTTGCCACGGATGTATATTTGAGTGACGTGATCCACAAGATGAAATGAAGACTCAGAAAGAGTCCTCCCAGAAGGGAAAGGAATAAATCCTTTCTGTCTATTCCCTTCAGTGTAAGTCCCTTGACTTTGAAGACTAGGAGAAGCACCAGTGATGCGATGCCCAGCCTGTAGGTTGCTATCATGATTGCAGGAACATCGTCGCAGAATCTGATAAATATGGCGGCAAATGATATTGCCGTAATTCCGGCGCCGAGTATACCGATAGTCTTGAGCATGCGATATTTTCCTTTAATGAGTGTGCTGTCTTTCCGGTGCCTTGAAAGAATCCGGGCGAACTGCTATCAGGCCTCTATATGTGCAAGGGCTTCGCCGGCGATCTCTTTGACCTCTCTTTTCTGCAAGATGCCGTCGAGATAGATATGAATCTCGGTTGCGTCATCGATAAGTTTCTCTATATCTCCACGCAATTCCCTGGCCTTTACAATGCCTGCCACCCAGGCACCAAGTCCACGCACCGTTGCATCCTCTGATGCGAGGAAGAATGGCAATGCTGCGACGGCATCGTGAACCAGTTCCGGGTGCACCTGTGACAGTCTCCCCAGTCCCCAGAGGACTCCCTGTTGAAGTGCAGGAAACTCCAGAAAGTTATCCCCTTCAGGAATGGCATAGGATACAAGAATCTGCGCAAATTCCTTTGCAAGGACATCGTGGCAGGCCATGATTTCTCCCATTGCCTCGGGTGTTCCCCAGCCGATGCCGCCGGATTCGCTGTTAAGGTTCCACATAAGCCGGCGCATGATTATTCTGGCTGATTCAATGTCTTCGTCTGCAAGACGTGAAACGACGATGCCTGTCGCGGTAATAACCCGCCATTTTATCTCTTCGTTGGTATCGCAAAAAAGAGATATGAGAGTATTAATTACCTGCAAGGTCGGCAAACTGTTCAGTTCTTCCAGTCTGCTGTCCCAGTTGTCGGATCTGATAATCTGTAAGACCTGCTGCTTTAAAACGCGCTTGTTTCGCCTTCCTTCAGTCATAAGAATCTCCCCCGCTATTTTCTAACAAAGATAAGGCGTTTAAATCAAATGAATATTGATACACTTGCGAAAAGTCGTCACTCCGGTGAAAACCGGAGTCTAGACAATTTGTAAACATTTGATATAACTGGATTCCGGCTTCCGCCGGAATGACGAAAAGGGATATTTTTCGACTTTTTACGAAACTATTATTAATGCCCCTTTAAAAGGCCAAGCAAATACTCTTATCCTGAGGGGAGAAGAATAGGCCTGGTGTGGATACTTGAGACCGCAAGAAAAGGGGTGCATGAAATAAAAACTATGATATATTCAGGGCGATTCGTAAAAAACGCATTATATGGATAGAGGGAGGAAGATGATGAAGATCAGGATTATACTTTTCTGTGTGATCGCTCTTTTTATTGCAACCTCGGTAGTGGCCGAGGGACCGGTGTCTAAGAGCACTGCCGCGGATCAGACGGGTGTTGAAATAACTGTGTACAACAGCAACCTGGGGCTTGTGAAAGAGACGCGAAGGGTTGATATCCCATCGGGCCGGGGCGAATTGAGATTCATGGATGTGGCGTCACGCATCAATCCCGTTACTGTCCATGTGAAATCAGTGAACAGTCCGGAGCTATTCACCGTTCTTGAGCAGAATTATGAGTATGATCTGATGAATGAAAAGAAACTGCTCGACAAATATGTGGGGAAGAAGATCAAGATCATCGATTGGAACAGATATCAGGACAGAAAAGATACGGTAGAGGCGGAACTCTTGAGCAACAACCAGGGGCAGGTCTACCGGATCGGCGGAGAAATCTATCTGGGTCATCCGGGTGTGAAGGTGCTTCCCGAGCTGCCCGAAAACCTGATTGCAAAACCGACACTCACCTGGCTCTATAAGAACGGGAGTAAAAAGTCCCATAATCTCGAGGTGTCTTATCTTACAGACGGGATCTCATGGAAGGCCGATTATGTCCTGGTCCTGAATGAAGACGATACTGCGACCGACATTGCGGGGTGGGTTACCATAGACAACAAAAGCGGTGCTACCTACGGAGATGCCGCACTGCAACTGGTGGCGGGAAAGGTCAACCGTGCCGAGAGACGATTGCAGGACAGGGCCTATGCGATGAAGGGCAGGGTGATGGAAGCGGCGGCGGAACCGCAATTTAAGGAGAAGGCATTTTATGAATACCATATATATGATCTTCAGAGAAAAACGACGATCAAGGACAGGCAGACCAAGCAGATCAGTCTCTTTGAAGCGGCGGGCGTGGCTATAAAGAAGGAGTTCCTCCTTCAGGGCACGAGGGCCTATTTCACAAGCAGGGCCAGGGGTGGCAAGACAAAGAACCCTGTTAATGTCTACGTAAAGTTCACAAATTCAAAGGATAACAGTCTTGGCATGCCGCTGCCTGAAGGGATCATGCGACTCTATAAGAAAGACGAAGGAGGCAGCCAACAATTTATCGGCGAGGACCGTATAGAACACACGCCGAGGAACGAGGTGGTGACACTCAAAACGGGCGAGGCCTTCGATATTGTGGCGGAGCGAAGGCAAGTGGATTTTAAAAAGCTCTCAACGAAGCTCTATGAAACTGAGTGGGAGATAACACTGAAGAATCGAAAGAAGCATGATATCGTCGTTGGAGTCATTGAACCCCTCTTCGGAAACTGGCAGGTAATCGAAAACAGTCATCCCTACACAAAGATTGATGCCTTTACGGTCAGATTCGATGTAAATGTTCCCAAAGACAAAGAGGTTAAGGTGACATACAGGATAAAGGTGGGGATATAATTGCCGGGTGACTGTCCCGGAGTTTTGCTGAGAAGATAAAGATCTACTGGAAAAATGTGTGGCACCGTCCTGTTGACGGCGCCACACATTCTGTTATTTTGTTACATTGATATAGATTGGACTGGACCATGCCATGTGGCCATCCATCAGGGTAACCTTGACATAAACAGGATTTACGCAGCCTGGCTCAAGGGTGACTTTCCGTTCGATATTAACCGAGCATGTGGAGTTTTCATCGGGAACCCTGAAAACCCTTACTTTTCTTCCAAGTCCCCCCGCATCAAAGGTAGTATCATTGATGCCTATTTCCGATACCTTGATGCTGCATTGAACGAGGGAATTATTGATCTTCAGTACCCCCGATTGGGGGTCTTTCAAACGGGTTTCAAAGCCGCTCAGTCCTCCCGTTGTAACTGATTTCCATGACAACCGGCTGGGACTGTCCTGCACCAGAGGGTTCTCCATGTTCCAGAAATTTACAGGCGCTATCTCCTCAAAGCGATTGCCTTCTATCTCGGCTGTGCCATCCCAAATGGTCTCCCTTCCGCGTCCGCGATATTCGGCGCCTTCCCAGATAACCCGTATTCGCCTTCCCAGATCGTCTGATTGATATGGCCTGAAGGTTTCCAAAAGATGGGGCCCGTTAAATATTTCAATGCGCTCAACCGGTTCCGGGCAAAGCGCTGAGATGGAGAGATGGGCCTTGTCATCGGTCGTTATTATCATGTCTCCCATCATAACTTCAGGCGATATTCTCGTGTCGAGCAACATCCTGACACCGGTGGTTGCGTAGTGATGTCTCTTCTTCAGGCTTTCGAATAGTGCCTCCCTCGTCAGTTCCCTGGAGAGAAAACATGTGAGACCTCCATAAGAGCCGAACATCGAGGCCCCTGGATAACTTGCTCCGGGACGTCCCTTGTGGCCGTCACTGTTTGCGACGATTCCCACTGTCATGCCCAATGCGAATGCATCGTGGAGAAGCCATTCAAAGGTGCCCCAGGCCGAATGTATTTCAACAGCAGGCTGGAGGTCGGCCTCTTTCGCCACACTGAGGTCCGCGTATCTTCCTCCCACGTGAGCGTATACAAAGACATCCTTTCCCTTGAGGGTTTGAAATAGCTTCTGTGTGGTATGGCGGTCGGTGTGTGCATCGGAAAGATCATAGACGAGTGCATGGCAGGATCGGTGAATCGGTTCACCCTCTCGCAGATAAATGATATTGTGGTCGCCGCCGAGGCCCGTATTGCCCGACCATTCATAACCGGGAAAACAGGCGAACTGTCCCGGCTCATCGAATTCCGCTGTCAATTGATTCAGCTCCTGCCAGAACTCCTTCGTTATCTGAAAATCGTTTCCCTGATGACAGGTGGCATCCATGAATGCCATGTCGCGGGCAAAGGTGAAGTAATCCCGCGCGGAATTTGAGCCTATCGTTTCCTCACTCTGTCCGTGCATGTCCGCCCAGAACGGCAGGAGCAGGGGAGAACCGTCAAAGCGGCAGGGATTGGAGCGTGTGAGTAATTTCCCCAATGAATCGGTTACATCTATGACGAGATCCGTTTCTGTATCTACGGTCAAGTCTTCTGTGACGGATGTAACCATACCTGGTGTGAAGGTGATCTTTTCCGGTAATCCCGAGACGGTGGATGTGGGCTTTAAAAAAATCGTTGTGTCTGTCCTGTTGGTGGGATTCCCCCATCTGTCCTCGGCCTTTAGGGAGAGGCGGAATTTTGCTCCCCGTTTCCGCATGGTCGGCAGGACCGCCTTCCATCGTGCCGGTTCTCCCGGAACAAGACGTATTTCGGGGCTTTGGGGGAGTTCCACATAATCGTAAGATGCGAAGGCATCTACCAGGACCTTATATTCCAGTGTGTCTTCACAGAAGGTCTGCATTCGCACACCGGGAGAACCCTGCCGTTTGTCACCATAACGGACTATTATCTGGTCCCCCTCTTTGAAGTAGCCTTTAACAATCTTTATGTACAGCGTTTTACCCCAGGGACGAATATTGTTCTTCACATCATAATGATAGGAAAGCACGGCCTTGTTGCTGGCCTCGATGGATACATAATTGGGTTCGGACGGGTTATCAAACTGAATCTTTGCCATATCCGTTGCGAAGCGCTGAACAATCTTGATGCTTCCCGAATCGTCAATACCAAAAAATCCGGCAGTATAGATCAGATCGAATGAAGCATAGGAACCGGCGACAATCGGTTCATCGGGCACAACAACAGCGGATCCAATTTTGTCGCGCATATACGTTGAATGGGGCATGATAATTCCTCCTCAGTGCTGTATTGTTTGGTAATGTCAAAGATATAGTAGAAGTTTCAACATGTGTCAATGACAATATCCCCATCTCTTCTAACGCTTGATAGGTGCCTGTCTGTGTTCTGGAGATGCAGGTGAAGGCTGAGGGCCCTATGGTGAGGAACATATCTCCCCGTCTCTCCTACCAAGAGACGGGGAGATATGGGAAAAGCGGGATTAAGTTCTTGACCTTAATTCTTCATGGCAGTATCATCCTCCGTAACTGTATTGCTCCTTGTCACAGATTTCAAATTCTCACAAAAGGTCAAAGGATACATGTAAAAAAGAAAAATAAGGAAAGAGGAAAGAGATGAAAAATAAGATTTTACCCCCCATTTCAACACCCGTAGTTGATGAACAGGCGAATCAGGAGAAGCTCCGATTCAATATCGAGAAGATGAACTCCACAAAGGTGGGAGGATATGTTGTTTTAGGTTCCAACGGCGAAGCCGTGCTCCTTACGGAAAGTGAAAAACTGATGGTCATAGAGACTGTCAGGCAATACGCATCTTCCGATAAGATTCTCGTGGCAGGGACGGCGGAGGAGTCGACGAGAAAGACGATAGCGCTGACAAAAAAGGCGGCCGAGCTGGGGGCGGATTATGCGCTCATCGGGAATCCCAATTATTTCAAGGCCGCCATGACGACGCCCAATCTCTATGATCACTATGTGGCCGTTGCCGAGGCTTCGACCATACCCGTTATTCCATACAATTCTCCCGGATTTACGGGGATCAATATGGGACCGGACCTCATCGGGAAGCTTTCCAGTCATCCAAATATTTGCGGTGTTAAGGACGGCACGGGCAACATGGCCCAACTGGCCGCATTCAGACGGCTGGGAGGGGAAGATTTTCTCATCTTTACAGGGAATGCCCCGACATTTCTTGCCGCACTCTTCGTGGGGGTATCGGGCGGCATGATGCCCATCTCCAATATCCACCCCGATTTATGGATTGGTATGATGGAGAGTTACCATAAGGGGAATGTAGATGAGGCGAAGCGAATGGAGGCGATACTCCTGCCGATGACAGCGGTCATTATGAAATACGGTCCCGGCGGTATCAAGGCAGCCATGGATATTCTCGGCTACTATGGCGGCCCTCCACTGATGCCCCTGAAGGCCCCTTCACCGGAAGCCATCAATGAAATCCGGACGGCCCTGGAAAGGGTCAGCAAGGAGATTGCCCTGTAAATATATTGTAAGGGGGAATAATTTCTGAGTCACGCAGAAGTAAAAAAATCGAGTCGTTCCGGCGGGAGGCCATAGGTGCTTGAAAGAGATGGATTCCCGATTGCCGGTCTGTCAACCATGTCTCCTTAAAAAAATGGGAGTCACCAGTGGCGCGTATAAGATGAGAAGGAGCAGGACCGGCACGAGTATCTCAGAGACAGGACGTCCGGCTGTCGCACCGGCAATGATGTTGGCCATGATCAGCAGTATGCCTGTGAGACTGTGGATGCGTATGGTCAATAGATTGGCAGGGGCCATCTTCAGGGTGTCACGATAATTATTCTGTAATATAACCAGGGATTTCACAAATAGAGGCAGGGTTATAAGACCAAGATATATCCAGGGACTCGTAATCCCAAGGAGCGGTGTGACTGCAATAATGGCGTAGGCCGCAATCATACCGCCTCCATAGAGCCGGATAGCTTTTTTGGCTCCCAGGAGAACGACGAGGTTGTTCTTTCCATATTTCTTATCTTCTTCTCTGTCGGGGATCTCATTAATCGTAATCATGGAAAACATCATGAATCCCAGGGGGAGGATGGCCCAGAAGGCCTCCCATGACAGTGTCTGCGTCTGGACAAAGTAGGCCCCCATGCCGATGGTGAAACTGAAGTTTATCAGCTGGGAGACTTCACCGACACCGTGGTATCCATAGCGAATCGGTGGCGCAGTGTAAAAATAGGCGCACGCCATGCCGAAAAATCCGAAGGCAAGGATAAACCAGCTTATAGAGATGGAAAGATAGATGCCGATGGCTATGGTGATACCATAGCCCATGATAAAGACCCGGAGCATCTGCTCCGGTTTTATGAGTCCCTCTGAAAGTGTACCGCTTCCACCGCAGTAGGGGTTGCCCGCATTCTTACTTCGGGAGTCTACTGAAGAGAGGTAATCATAATAATCGTCCGTCATGTTCAGGGCGACATGATTAATCGTAACGCCGATGACGGTAAGGACAAAGTACCAGAGATGAAACCTTCCAGTCGCAGACCAGGCAATCACGCCGCCCAATATTGCCGGCAGGAAACTGGGAGGGACAAAGTGAAATCTGAAAGCCCGCCACCAGACATGTGATCCGGCAGGTTGTTCCGGCATTAATTATCCTTCATGAAATGTTCTTCGTACTCATCTTCCAGCTTGATTTTATGACCTTTTTCCTCTGAGGCAAGTTTCGCAAAGAGGTCCTTGAGAGATGGGTCGGAAAGGTCGGTGCTCAATGCCGTATAGAAGTCGAATGCCTTCACTTCCGACTTGATGGCATATGCCATTACCTCCTGGGGTGTCGCATCGTCTTTGAGTTTTGTTTCGATCATGAAATTTGAAATCCCACTACTGTCAGAGGGGATGTTTTGGCCCAACGTGCTTTGGGTTTCGCCCTTTATGACTCCTTCCAGAAGTACCCGGTGCCCCTTTTCCTGCTCCGCCAGTTCGACGAGCATATTTTTTGTTCCCGGACTTTTGACTCTTTCACTCAGATTCGAATAGAGCGTATAAGCCGCTATCTCTCTCTTGATTGCCATTTCCAATGCATCATGAATCGTTAAGGTTCCAGCCATTGTCAGCCTCCTCTATTATTTTATGAAACTGTCTGAAAATATAGTAAAATGCCGCGTGTGTGTCAATGAGAAAGTAGTGTCCTCCAGAATCAGTATGATTCATGTGGAAGGTCTTCTTCGCTGAGGGGATCTCTGAAAAGCCAGTAGACCCAGCCCTGGTATATGACCACCAGGGGAAGAACGACAAGAACAACGGCCAGCATTATTTTCAGTGTCAGCGGGCTCGATGATGAATTGTATATTGTCATGCTGTACGATGCGTCAAGACTCGATGGAAGGAGATTGGGATAGAGTCCCACGATGGCGAAGAGGACAACATCGACTATGACGACGGATGAGGAAAACCAGGCCTTCCACCATGCGCCTCTGCCGATAAAGAGAAACATCATGACGAATGAGATTATCACGACGAGGGGAATGATAAAGAGGAGGGGGTGGTTGAGATAATTTGTGAAGAGTCCTGTCCAGAAATAGGAAAGGATCAGGAAAAGGGGGATTACCGCTGTCAGCACTATTGAAAGTTTACGTGACAGGCGGCCGGCCCGTTCCATCAATGCCCCCTCCGATTTGATGGCAAGCCAGAGTGAACCGTGAAGCAGGAAAAGGAGCACGAAGAAAATCCCCCCTGCAATTCCATACATGTTGAAGAGAGCAAGAATGGAACCCTGAAATATACCCGCTCCATCGATGGGAATGCCCCTGAAGATATTTGCAAAAACGACGCCGAAGAAAAAGGCGGGGATGAAGCTGCCGATCATGAGACATCTGTCCCAGAATAATTTCCAGGGCGGGTTCTCGATTTGACCGCGAAATTCGATGGAAACGGCCCGAAGGATGAGTGCGAAGAGGATGATCATAAGCGGGGAATATAAGGAACTGAACATGACGGCATAGGCCGCGGGGAATGCGGCAAAGGTCACGCCGCCTGCAGCAACGAGCCACACTTCATTGCCGTCCCAGAAGGGGCCTATAGCGTTGTATATGGTATTCTTTTCCTGTTCATCTTTGGCAAGAAAGGGGAGCAGTATGGCCAGTCCCAAATCGAAACCGTCGAGCATGAAATAGATTCCCCAGAGAAGACCCCATAAGAGGAGCCAGATCGTTTCCAGCATATTATAGATCCTCCTTTTCCCCCGGTGCGGGTCCCTGTCGCACCGCCTTTGCTATCACCATGAATGCCGTAATTCCAATCAGCGTATAGGTGATGATGAAGGCTATAAGAGACAGGCCAACCTGCGATGTGGCGATGGGAGAAACTGCGTCCGATGTTTTCATGAGGCCATAGACGATCCACGGCTGTCTCCCCACCTCCGTTACCGTCCAGCCTGCAAGGCAGACGAGGTAGGGGAGGGGGATCGAGTAGAACATGATCTTCAGAAAGGTGGGACTGGATTCGAGCTTGTCACGCCTGAACCATCCATATATCATGAGGAGCATGAAAAGAACTCCCATGCCGACCATGAGCCTGAATGCAAGGAATACGGGCAGAACGGGGGGTCTCAATTCTTTCGGGAAATCCTTCAGCCCTGTAACTGTAGCGCTGGGACTGTGGTGGGCGAGGAGACTCATGACACCGGGAATGCGGCCAAACTCAACGAGATTTCCATCATTTTGCAGGTTCGGGATGGCAATAAGGTAGAGAGGGGAATAGGACTGAGTCTCCCAGACCGATTCGAGAGCGGCAAGCTTGGCCGGTTGCTTCTCTGCCAGATCGGCGCCGTGCATATGCCCCTCGACGACGGCAAATATCGAGGCAATGAGTGTAAATGAGAGGGCAATCCTGAAGGATTGCGTGAATATATTCACATGCTGTTTTTTTAGCAGATGATAGGCGCTGACGCCCATAACGAAGAAACCGGAGAGTATATAGGCCGCCGCCGTTGCATGGAGGAACGTCAGGATCGAATAGCTTTGTGTTACTACGGCAAAGAAATCGGTAAGCTCGGCCCTGCCGTTTCTGATAACGTATCCCACGGGGTGCTGCATCCATGAGTTGGCAACGAGTATCCAGAAGGCCGAGAATGTCGATGCCCCCGCCACGAGCCAGATAATGGTCGCGTGGAGCCGGGGTGACAGTTTCTTCCACCCGAAGACCCAGACGGCGATAAATACCGATTCCATGAAAAATGCCGTCGTTGCCTCAATGGCCAGAAGAGAGCCGAATATGTCGCCCACATACTGCGAGTATCGTGACCAGTTTGTTCCGAACTGGAATTCCAGTGTAAGTCCTGTTGCGACACCGACAATGAAGTTGATGATGAGAATCTTGCCCCAGAATTTGGTCATTCTCAGGTAGTCATGGTCCCCCCTTTTTACGTAGAGCGTTTCCATGATGGCGACGATAATAGACAATCCAAGGGTGAGGGGGACGAAAAGAAAGTGGAAATATGTCGTAACTGCAAACTGCAGACGTGAGAGCAATAATGCATCCATGATGATCTTCTCCTGATATTACCTATTATCAGTAATCCAAAGATGTACAGACTCGAGTGCCCGTGACATGCCTGTTGAGAATCAGATGGAATATTCTTTTTGCGAGAGGAATTCTAAATAAATAAGCCTAACCTGTCAATGTTAAAGTTCCGGCATGTTAAAGTTCCGGCCTATAAAATAATTGTTTGACTTGTGTGAAATATATTCTATACTGAAGACTAACCATAGGAAAGTTCAGTCAGGTCGGAAAAGCTGAAATCGCCATCTCACGTTCAAGTCGCAACTGTTCACGCAGAGATCATTCAATAAAACAATAAGAGGGAGAGAGACGGGTGGTCATATCGGCTTTCGTACCCAATCAACCCGGTCTTTTTCATCCGTGATGTAAGGGATATCAAGTATTGACAGGATAGATTGAGAAAGGAGATAACCATGGGCGTTCAATTTGATGCAAGCGACATAGTCGGAATTGCTGTCAGGATAGAGGAAAATGGGGGCAATTTTTACCGATTTGCAGTACAACTGGCAAAAGATGAAAAGACCAAAGAGGTCTTTCAGCGACTTGCCGACGATGAATACAGGCACGAAAAGATTTTTCAAAATATGCTCTCAAAAATTGAGACCCATGCTCTCCCTGCCGGGTATCCCGATGAATATGGCGCCTATCTGCGCAATTATGTCGATAGCAACATAATCTTTACGGAAGAGGCAATGGAGAAGGAATTGACGAAGATAAAAGATGTCCCCTCGGCACTCGATTTCGCCATACGCCGTGAGATGGATTCAATCCTCTACTATCAGGAGATCAAGGTTTTCGTGTCGAAGGATCAGCATAAGGTCATCGATGAGATAATGGCGGAAGAGAGAAGCCACTTCGAGACGCTGTCTGCGCTCAGGGCAGGCATCTGATCCGGCATATCCGTCAAAAAAGAGAGCAGTAAAATACATAAAGGAGGAGAGAAAATGTTAGGTAAAAAAATGTTGGATGAACTGAATAAACAGATAAACAAGGAAATGTATTCTGCATATCTTTACATGTCGATGTCTTCCTACAGCGAATATACGGGGCTGAAGGGCTTTGCAAACTGGTTCATGGTTCAATACAAGGAAGAGATGGAACATGCAATGAGGATTTACAATTACATCAATGATCAGGGCGAGCAGGTAAAACTTATGGCCATTGAAGAGCCGCCTGCCGTTTTCGAATCTCCCTTGGATATGTTTGAAAAAACCCTGACGCACGAGCAGTTTATCACGAAGAGCATCAATGATCTGGTCGATGTTGCTCTCGAAGAAAAAGATCACGCTACGAACATATTTCTCCAGTGGTTCGTTACCGAACAGATAGAGGAAGAGTCTAACGACAATGATATCATAAGCCAGCTTAAGCTTATCGGTGACGGTGGAAACGGACTCCTTATGCTTGACAAGGAACTGGCCGCGCGGGTTTTTGTTTCCGAGCTGGCAGCTGAAGGACAGGCATGATTGAGGTGGAGTGTTTTACAGAGAGTGTGATTATATAGGCACGTTTGTTTTTACCACTTTGGGTGTCCTTCTTTTGTGGAAGGGTTAAATATGAAAGGGGGTTAAAGATAATGGCGAGAAAACTGGAAATCTATAAGTGTGAATTGTGCGGTAACGTCGTGGAGATGGTTCATGCGGGTGCGGGAGAGCTTGTCTGCTGCGGCGAAGCGATGAAACTTTACGAGGCAAATACCGTCGATGCGGCAAAAGAAAAACATGTGCCAGTGAAAGAGGCAACGGGTGGTGTGGTAAAGGTCAAGGTTGGAGATGTTGCTCATCCCATGGAAGAAAAGCATTACATTGAGTGGGTCGAGGTAATTTCCGGCGAAAAGGCATACATGCAGTTCCTCAACCCGGGAGATGTCCCGGAAGCGGAATTTACTATCGGCGGTGATGTAACTGTGCGGGCATACTGCAATCTCCACGGATTGTGGAAGAGTTGAAATAAGGGGTTTATCAGGTTCAGACTAAGAAAGCCAAGAATCAGGCAGTTTCCTGATTGAATCGGTGTCTTAACTCATGCGAGGGGGAGGTATGTCACGCCCACCCCCTCGTATACATTGTGTGGAGGTCTGATCATGGATTTAGGCGAATATTTCGACAAGACGAAGGGATTCGGTATCTTTGCAACTGCAGACTCGGAAGGTAAGGTCAACGTTGCCGCCCTCTCCAGACCGACGATCATGGAGAACGGCAGCGCGGCATTCCTGATGTCGGGCCATCTGACTCACCACAATCTTCAGTCCAACCCTCATGCTGCCTATTACTTCGTCGAACACGGGGAAAGCTACGGAGGAAAGAGACTCTACCTGACAAAGACGGGCGAAGATGAAGACCTTCAACTGATAGACAGGTTGAGGAAAAAGCGATACCCCATATTTACGACGAAGTATAACAACGAGTCGAAGTATGTCGTCTTTTTCACAGTGGACAAAATATTGCCCCTCGTCGCCGATGGCATCCTCGAATCCATAATCGGGGTCCGATCCTAGGGGCCTGTTGCCCCAGTTCCTTTTTGCCCGGATTTATGGGCACATGAAAAATATTACATCGGTGCAGTGGTTCATTGCTGTGCCGCCTTCACCCGAAACAAGGGTACTGGTCTTTCCCGCAATCGCGATTTTATCGAAGGTGTCGCGCACATCTTATTCCGGGGGAACATTTCGAGATGACTGATAAAAAAAGAATCGAAGATGATGCAATGGGTGCAGTGGAGATACCTGCTGCATCTTACTGGGGAGCACAGACTCAGCGGGCGATAGATAATTTCCGGATATCTTCTTACACCATACCGGATGAGCTGAAGTACGCCATGGGCATTATAAAGATAGCCTCTGCCAAGGCGAATCGTGCCCTCGGGCTCCTTGATCCCGAATTGGCAGATGCCATAATCCGTGCCGGGGAAGAAATTCTGGAAGGGGCCCTCGCAGATAATTTCCCTGTAGACGTATTTCAGACCGGTTCGGGGACGTCGTGGAATATGAACTTCAACGAAGTCATCGCCAACCGGGCAAATGAGATGCTCGGTCATCCCCTGGGGCAACGCAAGCCGGTACACCCAAACGACCACGTGAATATGGGGCAGTCTTCAAATGATGTTATTCCTACGGCTATCAATATTGCGAACAGAATTATGATTGATCATATTCTGCATGCATTGACCGATCTTTTCGTGACCATTGACGGGAAGGTGGAGGAATTCAAAGATATCATTAAACTGGGCAGAACCCACCTCCAGGATGCAGTGCCTATGACGGTGGGGCAGGAATTTTCAGGATGGTCTGTTCAGATAAAAAAGGCCATCCATCGCATCGAGAAGACATGTCCCAATCTCGAAGAACTCGCACTGGGAGGCACCGCTCTCGGTACGGGGATCAACACCCATGAGAAATTCAGTGACTATACCACTGAGTTGATAGCGGAGAAAACGGGTATACCCTTTAGAAGGGCCGATAATTTCTTCGAGGTCATCGCAAACCGCGATGCCCAGGTGGAGTTGATGGGCGCCCTGAATTCACTGGCCGTAAGCCTGATGAAGATTGGACAGGATCTGCGTCTCCTTTCCAGCGGACCCAGGGGGGCGTTGGGCGAGATTATGCTCCCCTCCCTTCAGCCGGGCAGTTCCATAATGCCGGGAAAGGTTAATCCCGTAATACCGGAAATGCTGATCCAGACATGCGCCTTCGTTATGGGAAAGGTCTGTTCCGTTACCATCGCGGGACAGAATGCACCCCTGGAATTGAATATGATGCAGCCCCTCATTGCTCATGAAACGACGGAGTCGCTGAGGGTGCTCACAAATGCCTTAAAATCACTGGATATATTATGCATGTCCGGCATAACCGTTGATCGGGAGAGATGTGCCTCCTGGATAGAGTGGAGTCTTGCCCTCGTGACGCCCCTTGCAAAAAAGATAGGATACGACAGGGCGTCTCAGATCGCCTATAAGGCATTTAAGAAAAAAAGAACTGTCAGGGATATTTTACTGGAAGATAACATACTACCTGAAGAAGAAATTGAAGAAATCCTGAATCCCCGGAATATGTTATAAAGGATGAAAGGGGAAAACAGGTACCTGTGCTATAGCCCCACAGCATTCATTTGATTATTTTTATAATAAATGATAGGTATTGCGTCGTGGTACTGTGGATTATGCTTTCCGTTAAAATAATTAGCTTCTGACTTTGCTTTTTTGTTTCAGAATGTTTATATCAAGCAGTATAAGTGCTCGGTTAAATAGGGGGGGGTATCACACCAGGTTCTGCGTGAAGAGCGAGAAATTGGGTTGGTACCCTTTTGTTTTATGAGTCAGTCTGTGATTAGGTGAAATTAAGGTCGCATTTATATCAGTCAACAGGAGAAGGTCGACATGTACAGGATAGAAAAGAAACAAACACTGTCTGAGTCAGTCACATTGTATGAAATTGAGCATCCACAGCTCGCTCAAAAGGCGCAGGCAGGACAATTTGTGATAATCAGGCTCAAAGACGGTGGCGAGCGCATTCCACTGACTATTGCAGATTTTGACCGGGATGCCGGTACCATAACCATGGTAGTGCAGGGAGTCGGTAAAACGACGATAGATATGGAAAGTTACAATGAGGGCGATGCAATTCTTGATGTGTTGGGTCCTCTGGGGAACCCGTCGGAGATTGCACATTACGGCACAGTCATCTGCATAGGCGGCGGCTTAGGAATTGCTCCCCTCTATCCGATCGCCCGTGAGTTGAAGAAGGCCGGGAACAAGGTCATTTCCATCATAGGCGCCCGTAACCAGGAACTTCTATTCTGGGAAGACAAGATGAGGGCCGTCAGTGATGAACTGCATGTCATGACTGACGATGGTTCTTACGGCCAGAAGGGCCTGGTTACCCATATTCAGAAAGAACTCCTCGAAAAGGGGGAGATAGATAAGATATTCGCCATCGGTCCCGCCATCATGATGAAATTTGTCGTAGAGACCTCCCGCCCCTTCAATGTTTCAACCATTGTATCCTTGAATACGATTATGGTGGATGGTACGGGAATGTGCGGCGGTTGCCGTGTCTCGGTTGCCGGGGAAAAGAAGTTTGTCTGTGTCGATGGACCCGAGTTTGAGGGTCTCGATGTGGATTTCAAGAACCTTCTCAACCGCCAGCGCTACTATGTTGAAGAGGAAAATGACGCCAAAGAATATCATAAATGTAAACTGGAGAGTATATAGTATGAGTCAAGCGATCGATAGAAAAGAAAAATTAGATCGTCAAGCGATACCCGAGCAGAAACCTGATGATCGCATAAAGAATTTTGATGAAGTTGCTCTCGGTTATACTGAGGAACTTGCACTCAACGAAGCGATGCGTTGTGTGGGTTGTAAGAACCCGCGATGCGTCGAGGGATGTCCCGTCAATGTCAATATCCCGGCCTTTATAAAGCTTGTGCAAGAGAAAAAGTATGTGGAGGCGGCACAGAAGATAAAGGAAACGAACGCACTGCCGGCAATATGCGGGAGGGTGTGCCCTCAGGAAAGCCAGTGCGAGAAAAGGTGTATCTTGGGCATCAAATCGAAGCCCGTTGCTATCGGGCGATTGGAGAGATTCGTTGCCGATTATGATCGCGAACACAATCCCGGAGGGGTTTCCCTGACACCGAAAAAAATCAACAAGAAGGTTGCCGTCATAGGATCGGGTCCTGCCGGTTTGACCTGTGCCTCCGATCTGACACGGGCCGGAGTGACCGTCACTATATTTGAGGCATTTCACAATCCTGGAGGGGTTCTGGTCTATGGAATTCCCGAGTTCAGATTACCCAAGAGCATCGTCAGGTGGGAGATAGATCAGATCAAAAAACTGGGAGTTGAAATTAAATTAAATATGGTTGTCGGTCGTATTGTAGATATCGAGGAACTCCTGAGAGATGGCTATGATGCCGTATTTATCGGTGTAGGCGCCGGTCTGCCCACCTTTATGAATATCCCCGGTGAGGATCTGGCCGGCGTATACTCTGCCAATGAATTTCTGACACGTGTTAATCTGATGATGGCCTATAAATTTCCACAGACCGATACACCCGTCAAGATAGGGAAACGAGTTGCCGTAGTGGGTGGAGGAAATGTTGCCATGGATTCGGCCCGTGCGGCGAGAAGGCTTGGCGCCGAAGTATTTCTGATTTATAGGCGTTCCCGGGAAGAATTGCCTGCCCGTCTGGAAGAGGCCCACCATGCAGAGGAAGAGGGGATCACATTTAATCTCCTTACCAATCCCGTACGAATCAACGGAAATGAACAGGATGCAGTTAAGAGCATCACCTGCATAAAGATGGAACTCGGAGAACCGGACGACTCGGGACGTCGTCGACCCCTTCCCCTTGAGGGATCTGAATTCGATATCGAACTGGATTCGGTTATCATGGCCATCGGCAACAGATCAAACCCGCTCTTGACCAGGAACACTACTGGTCTTGAGTTGAATAAGTGGGGGAACATCGAAGTTGTCGATGAATATGGAAAGACATCCCTGGAAAATGTGTGGGCCGGGGGTGACATAGTAACGGGTGCAGCCACTGTTATTGAAGCCATGGGAGCCGGGAAAAAGTCAGCGGAAGCAATGCTGAAAAAGCTTACCCGTCAGGAACAGGCAGAATAAGGTGACGGTGCGTTACCTTATGACAGAGGAAGGCTGGATCGCAGGATCCGACCTTCCTTCCTCCTTCCTCCTTCCTCCTTCCTCCTTCCTCCTTCCTCCTTCCTCCTTC
>CAYMYS010000045.1:0-23036 GCA_964394725.1 uncultured Syntrophaceae bacterium | reverse complement strand
ATCCGTGTCTCTCATGATGATCCGTATCAACCTCCTTCATCTCTTGATGACGGATATCTACCATGTTTCAAATCCGGTTACCCATACATTTTAGCGAGGAGCCGTCTGCAAACCATGCGGATATGACGATTGGTGTGGAAATTACCAATCTCCATGCAACCATGCTTATCCTAATTGTTGTAAGGGTAATTGTTGGGTTTATTGGAAGGGATGGCAGAACTCGACAGGTGGTTGCTGACCCAGCGATTGGAAACCACCCTATTAAATGTCTTGATTCAATTTCTTTTAAAGTAAGAAATACGCAGTACACCTACTAACAAATGATTTCAATTAAAGGGGATACTGAGGATTACCCTTTGAAGTGGAGTATAACGATGAGATCAGAATGTGAAGGCATGTATAGAAAATGAGAACCCATCCCCAGATTACCAGTCTTGCCCGAATAGAAATCGACGGGAAGCTGTACCCATGTCAGTATGCATTCCCACGCAGATCGTGGGAACGAGTACCTAACACAAAAAAAGAGCCTACCGATAAGGGTAAGCTCCTGATATTACAATACTAAATTGGGGCTGCGGGAGTCGAACCCGTGAACGGCAGCCTGTGCAATTGTATATACTATCATTTTATTTTGGCTGGTAAAAATATGGTAAAAACCCACACGAAAGAAAGTATTTATTCATTGTCTTTCCGAATATACCGATAGCTTAAACAACAATCTGTGAAGCACTTTACTCGGAATTACCAATATAAAGGATCGTCAGTATTTTCTAACATTTTTAATGTATTAGAACCCAAGGGAAGCAAGTAATCATACGTAGAAATAACAATATTGTCAGCTGGATTAATTATCCTTGACGAAACATAAACAAGATCACTGGCAATGGAATAGGTGCCAACAATAACAGCCTGCACATTGTGTTCAGTGCTGATGTCTTTCAGTGCTCTTGACAGCATGAATTCACCACCTTTTTTCCTTATGAATGCAGACTTTCGCAACTTCATTTCTACAACTTTATACCCACGTTGAACGAATCTTGAGGCAATATACTCGGAGATTGCACGTCCAAATGTCGATGATTCTTCAAGATTATCAATATTTACATAACTTGCTATGAGTATATTTTGATCAGGGATAAGAGGCGGTAACGTGCGACCTATCAGTTGATCAGCATTTTTATAACTTGTTTCGATTAAGTCGGTATCCAAATTCCAATAAGCCCGAAAACCTACACAGCTTGAAAAGAAGAAAACTAAAGAACAAATAATTGCATAGAAAATTACTTTCGACATTTCTTTACCTTTTTATAATACAACGAATGATAGAATCTGTATATCTCCGAAAATCAATCTACAACCTTAATATAATTTACAGAAGGAGAAGCCTTGTAGTTCCAAAAATCTGCATCGTTGATATAGTATATGTCCGATTTTCTCATTAGGTATGTTTTATCTTTTATAATTGATGTAGTGACAATAATCTCGCTATGCGGTAGTTTTTTCGAAAAGATACTACTATCGGTACTATCTTCGATTGCAGAATGAGCAAGAATGGACCCTGATACAGCCGCGATATTTGCCGGTATGTTCCAGTACAATATAGCTTCTCTTATAACAAATATTTCAGCAGTAAGAAACGCCCAAGCCCCCGTTTTGGGAAGATCGCGATTAGCTCTATGATACACAACTTGGACTTTTGAACTGAGGATAAGTGCATATCGCTCATCGGTTACGACAGCAACATTGTTATTAACAAGTTGAGTTATCAGCAGATCATGAAAAGCCTGACCAAAAGGAGATCCATTATGAGATGAACAAGGTTCTTTTGTTGAACCACAATCTGATTGCACAAAAACAGGCTTATTAGTGATATTTTTAATTATTAGAACTTCTCGTATTTGCTTGGCTACATCTTCTGCTAAAATGTCCCAATGGTGCACCGCCTGTATTTTATATTGTTTGCTGACAGGATATGTAGAAGGAATAGGCACCTGCGTACAACCATAAAGGATGGCTACCAAAAGAAGTACATAGATTAATCGTGAAATTCTCACAACTCAAGCACCGCCCCCATAATTTTAAAAGCAAGAACAAACTACCAAGAATAATAGAAGAAGTTTATGAAAAGGTACCATGAACTGGTTATTTACTGGCACCCTTTACATAAAAAGTCAAGAATTTAAAGGAGAATAATTCCTTAGGCACCGCCAAATATGTACTGACCACGATTACTTGAACGAAAAACAATACCCTTTCACCTGGGAATTCATTCCAATCAAAACAACTATCATGGATACTAATTCGAAAGGAAAAATTGCTCGCTTCTTTTGTTGGCTTTGGCTCAGGCAGATTCCATCCTTCATTTACTGGCACGTTGTCAACTCTTCCTTGCCAAAGCCATGTGCCACTTCGCTCGTTATGTTTTAACGTTTTAAGAGGGTCTTTTATTAGAATGCTGCGGTACCCTGTTCGACCACCAGTTGGACGAATAATAACCATCCAATAGTGGTTTGGGTTTTTATGAGCCTTTTCAACCTCTCCGATGGACCAATATAATTCACCAACCTCTGCATGCTTTACTTCAATATGGTAGGTTCCTTTCTGGTCATGTTTCAAGACAATATCGCTTTCAAAGTTATCTTCATCCCTTTCAGGAGTGTCACTAACTTTCCAACCATGCGGCGACACATGCTTTTTTAATTCTTCTCGGAACCATTCTTCAGCTTCCTTCCCTTTTTTCTTCCTATCTTGTGTGTTTATATGAGTTTTTCTGGTTTGACCCTCTTCTTCAAAATGGTTGGCTTGTTTATTGCCCTCTACACCTGCTGAGCGTGGCGGCATACTATCTTTTTTAGGACGTTCTGAAGGTGAAATTTCTATTACTGGTTCCAACAAAGGTGGTTTCTGTGTGTTCTTTTCTGCCTCCGTAATCGGTGTAGAAATATCTTGCTCCAATTCAAGAACAGTGTTTTCAGGGACACCTGCTTCACGAAGACGTCCCAGTACTCTCGCCCAGGTTTCTTCTCTTAAAATATTTTCAAGAAGACTGGAAATGCCAGAATCTGAATCAGACAAAGCCAAGCCAAATCCTTCCCAAATTTTATCTTCATCAATCAAGAATGTCCTGTCTTCTTTAATCCAGAAAGGACGGGAAATATCATTTGCGATTTCTACCCCATCCTTTCGGCTAACTTTTAGTTTCAAGTTTTTTACTACATCAATAAGAAGGCTATCTTTACTGGGAAGTTTTATGTTGTTTTGAACTGCCTTAAGAGCGTTATACCTTTCCCGATAGCGTTCCTTGACGGATGTACTCAAATCTTCATTCTTCTTTTCATAATAATCATCACTTGAAATTTTTTCAGAAAGCCGTTCGACCTTAAATAAGTAATTTATGCGTTCACCTTCTTGTAGCTCCAGAATAAAAAGTGAATAACCATTTTTCAGAAGAGCAGAACGCGTTGACCGTTCGTTTAGATATCCCTTGTCAACCCAATAAACTTTTGATTTTGATCTAAACTCAAGGATTTCATTTTCATCCTGCCAGACTTTACATGGAATTTTATCTATACTCATGAACCGTGACGCATCCCCAAAAGTTAGAACTTTTCCCCATAATTTTTTTACGCCTTTAATTGCTTTTTCCTTATCTGAAAAATCTGTAGCATACCCAGGAAGTTTTTCAAGCCATTCAGTCCAAATTTTTTCTTTTTCGGAAGGCAATGTTTCACGAACATCGAGAGTGTTTACTAACAAGCTTTTAATGTCACGTCCTTCTTGATTATCATCCAACCGAATATCTATTTCCGGCAACAGACCACCAAGACCTTTTCCAGGAAGATACCCATTTAAAGGAGATATCCAATTCTCTTTGTGAATCAGGCTGAGTTTACATGGTAGCCATGAAAATTTTTTCAATTGCCAGAACGCAAAAGATTCCCTATTGGCCTTTACTCTATCGTTGTAACGGCCTCCCCTTGAACAAGTAAAAGTCATGTAACGCATATCCCTCATGCGTTCAGCAAGTGGTTTGACAAATTTAATGCGGTCCAATGCCTTTGGAGGTAATGAATCAGGAAAATATTCGATGGCCCACTGTATTTTTAACTTCGCTTCACGTTCAAACTCATTTTTATTGTAAAATTTCAATATGGGTAACGAGTTGCAATACTCTTCCCAATAACTATCTGGGATGAGGTCTTTCCAGTAATTTGGTGGATATTTCCGATTTCCCTTAAAAACAATCTCGTCTTGCTCGGTCTTTGCCTCAAATTTGAGCACCTTAGGTTCCCATGATATCCCTGCATATCTAAGGTTACCTTTGATAATACTTCGATCCTCATTCTTGAATGATTCTTCCCAATCTTCCAAAGGATTTAATATCCCGCGGTCAGATATTTCCTTAAAAAAGTCGTCAAAGCTGTCTGGGCCATCCCACAATTCCCCCGCATAACACTTCTGTGCGGGCATCCATCCTTTGTCAGTTGGAAGGTAAAGTGCCTTGGCTATCCTGTTTTGCCTATCATTATCCCAAAACATCGGTTTTGTGACGTCAAAAGAGTAATTTTGACAAAAAGTTAGATAAAGTCTTAAGGCTTCCCAACCGTATTTTCCCCACCATTCCTGTTGATCAATTTTTTGCTCCAAATATGGTATTAATACGGAATCTATAAGCTCTTCTTTTTTTCACCTTGAAGCAAGTTTCCTTTTAGAAAATCTCCCCAATTTTTACCCCATTCGCTTTCCTTTTCATTCTCATAATTCCCAATTATAATAAAAAGATCCTTGTGTAGTATATCGACCTTAAGCCATTCAGGCAAAGACTCGTCCAGATTCTTTCGAATAAAAGGTTTTTGCTCTTTTGACAACGAACGGGCTTCCCCGTTTTCAGTCCACCAGCATGAAACTTTCCGACAGTTATTTAAAAATTCTTTTCGCTTTTCATCATCGTGAAGAGCGAACCTCACGATAACTGCATGCAGTGTTTCAAGTGATTTTTGGCAATCATCCAAATTACAGTTAAGGCAACTCTGAAGAATTAATGGGTATTCCTCAATTTTAATACTATCTGCACCGAAAAGTTCCAATGCCTGTTTGCATTTTTTGTCTAAAATCAATTCTTGCTGTGCAAGATTTAATTCCTTAACCTTTCCCAATGTGGAATCCAAAACTTTGCCAAGATTATGCTCCCATAAGCGGACTTTTTCAGGAATTGTCTTGCCTCCTCCCATGCATGGCAAAAACGCCTTTTCAGACATCTTTTTTTTGATAGTTTTCCATAGAAAGTACGCAACAGTATCTTGTCCCGGCTCTGAGTCTGGGACAAATGCACGAAGTGCGATTGATGCCGGTATGACGTCAAGAATCCTAGAAAATAAATCGGTAAAATTAGCCCAATGGCTTCTATGATCCGTTGGACTGCGCACATGCTTGCGGTTTTGCTCCAAGTCAAATGAGCCATGTATTAAGGCATGAAAGGGAAGGTGTTCCGAGGTTGGTAAGAATACATAAAGTGGATGGGTCCTATCAAAACAAGCAGGTATCCCTTCTTTCAAAGGGAGAGAAATTGCCACGCTGTGACGTTTATCACCAATTTCACCACTCCAAGTATTTATCCATAAACGATATTGAAATAGTAAACCTTCAGTTTCCTCTTTGATGGGAATATCGCTATCAGTCAACTCTCCAGGATTATCACGCTTGCATGAATAAATTCGGGGTGCCTGGTTAGGAAGTATTATTTCAAGATGTTCAATATACTGAAAAAAGATCATACATTCAGGAGCAAGCTTTTTTAACCACTCTTGGACGACACCTTCTTTCCCTTTTTTAAAAGGCAGTCGTATAATGGTCGTATAATCTTTTTGTAGTTCTCTAATGATTTCATCCGACTCAACTTTGTGGGGTATTCTGAAAGTGAGGTGTGGAACGGCTTCGATTTCTTTGATTATTTCTTTAATTAATTTCTGGGTTTTTATTGCCGAAAAACAGAAATTGAAGTCCCCTGAATAAATCTCTGGTTCTTCCGTTACCTCTAATACCGATTTAAACCCCAAACCCTTTACACCAATAAGGTTGGCTGACAAGGTACCCCCGGGTGCCATAGCATCATCTGCATTCTGTAACAATTCCCAGATAGCGCGACCTCCATGATCTAGTTGGGTTTCCTTTTCACCAGAATAGTCTTCACTTAACCTGTTAGGATTCAGATTGTAAGTCTTAATTTCACGGTTTCTTATTCTTTCAATTAGTTCCGTGTCTGGAGTGCCCTGGTCCGGATCTGTAGGTTTGTAATTTTGTTTTGTGCCCAAATGAGAGGCACATACCGATATTACGCCCAGCCGGTCAAAAGGTGAACCGGTATTAGCGACCAGCAAGGCACCATCTTCAATTTTAATTAAACAGGAGCTTTTATTGTTCACACTTGATACCTTGTTTCTCAAAATTACTACCTAACAGAATCCTCTCAATCCTTAGTGGCTAGGTTGCGCTTTAATTATTGCGAAAGTTGGTACATAGAGGGAGGCTGCCACCTTCACTGTTGATTAATGGCTGCACGAAAATTTTCGATAAGGACTTACTTTTCATGGAAGAGAGTATAGGAAAGACGCCGTTGTATGTCAATGGTAAACAGGTGAATTTTCATTGATTATTATTCGAAAGGTTGAATACCCAAAAAAATTCCCCCTTGCTCACTTTCAGGAAGTAACACACAACATGTGGCGTAAGGCGGGACCCCTTCACAATGTTGAATGTATGAATCGAATATCAAAACTTTTTCTTCGCTTTTCACAGTTCAGATATCTGATAAGTAGCAGAACTTCTCCAATACCTCATTTTGAAAAAACTTCAAGTAGTAATAAATGATTTTATCCTGAATGATTCTGATCCATTGTAGGTGAAATATCTTCTGCACTCATGGTAGCGTGACAAAAAAGTCCCCGCACATTTTGCGGGGACTTGGTGTGTAATTGGTAATGATTTTCAGATCATGTTCAGTGACTGCTCGAAGTCCGCTATGACGTCCTCGATATTCTCTATACCCACTGAAAAACGCACTAAGCCGTCGGTGATCTTTGCTCTCAGACGCTCTGAGGGCGGCACGGACTTGTGTGTCATGCTCGCAGGATGCTCAATAAGAGAGTCCACATTCCCTAAACTTACTGCGAGGGTTACCAATTTCAGGGTTTCCATTAGTTTTACGGCATCATGATAGCCGCCACGAAGCTCGAATGACATCATGCCTCCAAATCCGTTGAACATCTGCCTTGTTGCGATATCGTGGCCGGGGTGCTCCTCAAGGCCTGGATAAAACACGCGCTCGATTTTTGGATGGTCGGATAGCCACTGGGCCAGTGTCATGGCGTTGCCGGCATGGCGCTGCATGCGCAGCTCGAAGGTCTTTAGACCTATGTTTGCCAGCCAGCAATCAAACGGACTGGGTGCTGCACCCATGACACGACTGATCAACCCAACACCCCCCGTGGGGCCCACGTATTCAAGGCGCGTGCTTATCAGCGCTCCCCCAATGACGAATCCGTGTCCGGCAAGATACTTGGTCGTGGAATGCACCACCACATCACAACCAAGGGAAAGAGGCCGCTGATGATAGGGGGTAGCAAAGGTATTGTCGGCTATCAGCCAGGCTTTGTACGCGTGTGTAATCTCTGCAAGCTCTTGCAAGTCTACCATGTCTAAAGCGGGATTAGCAGGAGTCTCCGCGTATACGAGCACGGCATGCGGATGGGCCTTCAATGCAGATTCCCAGCCTTCTCGATCGGGTTTGTCCACCCAGACGACTTTCAGCCCGATCCGCGGAGCGATCTCACTCATAAACCGGTACGAATTACCATAGAGGATGCGTTGCGCTATAATGGTATCACCTGCTTGAGCCCGGCCCATGATAGCGGCTGAGACAGCAGCCATACCTGAAGCGAATACCTTGCCCATGGCTACGTTTTCAATGACCTCGTCAGGCCGCTCTTTAAGAAGATCAAGCGCTTCGAGCATCGCGATCTTCTTTGCCAGCTGGGAGGCGTTGGGGTTACCAGAACGCGTGTAGAAGTAACCCTCTTGATCTCCGGCGAAGACCTTTGCAGCGGTTTCAGCATCGGGAAAGCCGAAGGTGGATGACTGATAGATGGGCGTAATATGAGAATGATAGGGGTTATCGCCCTCGCCGAAATGACTAACCAGAGTACTCATGCCGTGTTGAGCCGAAATATGTTTCATTGTTTGTCTCTCCTTAACCTCGGATTATGCTCGTGAGTCCTCCCGAGAATGCAATGTTCTATTTTCGTCAGAATTCACTGCTATTATTATAGATAATAACTTCCTTTTTCTGCGGTAAAGTATAAGAAGTGAGGTCTTGTGTGTCAAGGGAATCGGAACCACAAATTTTAGAAAAACCAGGGAAACTTCCTGTATTTTTTATCAAGTATCCAGGGAATCGCCGATCAAGTCGTGTGATTACACATTTCATCTGGACGACATCAAACATCTCATTTATTAAAAATGTTATTGAATGACCTGACGCCTCATCTATGTTTCAATCGACTTCTATTATGAGACCGCACTGCTCGCACCGGTAACGGGTTTTCCCCTTATCTGGCGATGCAACCTCATCAAACTCGTAGTACCTTCTGCCATGGTTCTCAAAACACTCGGGACAATACCTTCCCTGTAATTCGTCAGCATTGATGGTCAGATGACAGTGCCGGCAACGCAGCACATGTTTCTTTTCCGGGATCAAGACAAGAGTGAGATGTTTACATTGAGACATATGACGTACAAACCTTTATCGAAGTAACAGACACACTGGTACACCGTCGTGTGAAACAGGAAACAACAGTTAACACGATTTTGCCAAGGATTCAAATAGTGTCCGGTTCAACGCCTCGGAACTCTCGTATTGCGGCATGGTGTTGGGGCGTTCATCTCCGAAGCGGCTGGAGATATACTATGCGTACCGGTCACCTGGAGGAAATTAACAATGAAATCGAGGTTATTAAACGAAAGGCCGTCGGCTTTCAGATAACGCGTATTTCTCTCTCATTAATCAGTGTGCTTTCATATAGGGCAACTCGGTAGGGAATGAACGGCATCTTATTTTTTGATATCGACAGGACTTTCGTTATTCCATAACCAACTGTAACTCAAGATATTTCGTATGAACCGCCTCGGCATCCCACAAGACCGGATCACAAAGAGAGCGGGCGTAAATGAGGTATGATTCATAACCATTTATTAGAAATGCCATTATTGGCAAAACTAATAAATGCCGATTTATCCAGAGGATTGAAACTCCCCGCAACAAGTTGCGGGGATTACCTTCGCTGTTCAGTTCAAAGTCGTTCATGTCGCTGGAGGAATATCCATGATGTAATTCCGGGCGATATAATCCATGCCATAGCCCGGGGAGAGTAAATTGTTAATTTTACTGAAATTTGTATTACTGAATCGTCAGTTGAGGTGTTACATGTCAGGCAAGTTTTTACGCTCAAAGTTCCTCCTTTCGTTGGAAGCTTTGAGGGAGATGTTGACCTTTGAATATTCGACGTAAGGAGAATCTCAAAGCTTCAAGTAGCAAGCAGAAATTTTTCGTTTACTGTTATAGCTTCTTTAGCTCATCAAAGTGTTCAATATCCCCATATTTTAGTATAGAAAAGTTGCCATTTAAATAATCCAATATACTCACGCTGGTTTGAAACAATCTATTTTCCCAAAACCTGTTTAGTGGAAGCCCTGTAATTTTATTTATTATACTTTTCAGTGCAACAGCATGGCTTACAATTAATATTCTTTTCCCAATATTTTGTTCAATAATATTCAATAGGGCAGGGTAGATGCGGGTAGCTACATCAAGAAAGGATTCGCCTGTTTCTGGTTTAAATAAATCAGGCGAATGCCAAAAAGCTTGGTACAAAGCCGGCTCTTGCTTTTTTGTATCTTCATAAAACTGGCCTTCCCAGGTGTCGAGGTTTATTTCCTGTAATTCATTAACTGTAACAATATTTAAATTACGATTTCCTTTTATAATTTTAGTTGTTGTTTGTGCCCTTCCTGCCGGGCTGCAATAAATAGCATCAAAATGAATCTCACTAAGATGATTCGCCAATGCTTTAGCTTGTTCTATCCCAAGTTTCGTTAATGGCGAGTCACCACTCCCCTGATAACGTTTTTGTATATTCCACTCAGTTTGACCATGTCGGACAAGGTAAATTTCTGTTTTCATTTTTAGTTTAATTTTAAGTACAAAAGCAGCTAAATTACAGATTAAAGTGCCCTGAGTATTTATCCTTCGATATTTCGACAAGCTCAATAACCGAAGTTCAGAAACAAAGTATTTATGAGTTGAAATTGATAATTGATAAGGCATTGCTTTTTGACGCTGGGAGTATAAAACAAGAGCGTTTTGTATATCAAGGGAAAAATCTGATGTAGAAGGCGACGGCGAATATGAAACAAAGACGTCGTTGGAGAAGAAACAAAACCACGATTTCCGATTGAAATGGTGTATGAGAAGGCTGATTGGGAAAAACAATAGCAGGAAGTAACACACGATAAGCAACAAAAACTTCAACCCTTCAAATGGCAATATTTCCTAAAACATTTTACGGTGACAGTATTGAATGTATGAATCATGTATCACAACTCTCTTAGCGATTTTCACAGTTATGATATCTGATCACTCTCGTAACTCCATAACCAACTGTAACTCAAGATATTTCGTATGAACCGCCTCGGCATCCCACAAGACCGGATCACAAAGAGAGCGGGCGTAAATGAGGTATGATTCATAACCATTTATTAGAAATGCCAGTATCGGCAAAACTAATAAATGCCGATTTATCCAGAGGATTGAAGCTCCCCGCAACAAGTTGCGGGGATTACCTTCCCTGTTCAGTTCAAAGTCGTTCACGTCGCTGGAGGAATATCCATGATGTAATTCCGGGCGATGTAATCCATGCCATGGCCCGGGGAGAGTAAATTGTTAATTTTACCAAATTTTGCATTACTAACACTTTGAGCAATTCTGCCCTGGATCCGGCCCCGCAAAAAATCGACGGACCAGCAAAGCGGCTTACGTAAAGTATAGTGGTATTTCGTTTCTGGAATAGTAAAATATCAATTTTACTGAAATTTGTATTTCTGATAATTTCTGATGCTCTGTATCAGTTTGCTTTCTGTTGACAAGGAGTTCTCTGAGAACTCCCTGTCAATATCCATTAAAGTTTTATATGCTTTTGTCGAAATTAAGAGCGACCCCTTTTCATGCGGATCACCAACCTTTGGTGAAAAGACGCGGAGCAAACGAGTAAGGGACTTCCATCACATAAGGAATATATCGAATGGATAGTGGACAGTACA
The DNA here is from genome assembly GCA_964394725.1 of uncultured Syntrophaceae bacterium. Lineage (GTDB taxonomy): Bacteria > Desulfobacterota > Syntrophia > Syntrophales > UBA2210 > JAFGPZ01. Next base: position 11,666 of record CAYMYS010000045.1, on the reverse strand, counting down.
AGGCCATCCCCCCTTGCGCACTCATACCGGGGACCTTACCTGATTTTCAGATCTATATTTACTCCGGGGGGAAATATGTCCTCTGGGCAGCGGAAGGGAATAAGGTCAGCACAGAACAGCTCGGCAGACTCTCCGAGTGCGGACGCAGTCAGGTCTTCATAAATCTTGACGACGAGTTTAAGTACGAAGAGCATCTTGAGGCCAACCTGGGGACCATCCTTGAGGGCGAACATTCGTCGAATGACGATAAGGCTTCGATATTCAGTAGAGTTTCCACCAATATCGTCAAGGATGCATTTGAAAAGTCTCTGGGGCTGGGGGTTATGGATCTGGACACCATACACCGGACACAGAGTATGGTCGAGAGCGCCCTGGCATTCATTACTGAATCAAAATCCCTTCAGGCCCTGACGAAAATGATTGGTCACGACTACCAGACATATGAACACGCCACCAAGGTCCTCTGGTTTACCGTGGCATTTCTCAAGCATAACCCGGAGATCATGGAACAGATCGAACCGGGTTATAAGGCATTCGATGAGAAACAGCAGATGGGAACATTGAAGCAATGCGGTGTCGGCGCCCTGCTGCACGATATCGGCAAGGCATTTATCTCATGTGAGATAATTAATAAGAAGGAGCCCCTTACTGCGGTCGAGTGGGAGATCGTGAAACACCATCCCCTCACCAGTCTGGCAATGCTTATCGACGCGGACCTCCCACCCTTTGTCAGGAAAGGGATCGTGCATCATCATGAAGACTTTAACGGCAAGGGATATCCCATGGGCCTGGAGGGGCATAATATAACCACCCTGGCCCGTGTATTGAGAATCGTCGACGTCTTTGAAGCCATGACATCCCGCCGACCTTACAAAGATCCGATGCCCCCCATGAAGGTGGCACTGATTATGATCGGAAAGCTGGAAAATAAAGCGGGGTTCAAGAATGCAAAGCGGGATGATCGCGACCAGGGGATGCAATGGTGCTTTGACGAAGAGCTGCTCCAGAAATTTATAGGGTTTCTCGGCGATGTAAAGCTGGACCGTTAACCGGCCCGGTTTCCTGCCACGTCACATCGGGTCCGAGACTCCGGAAAAACTGCGAACGGACGCTTCCCATATTTTAGTACGAACATTATAATTTTACCTTTCCATTTTTAAAGTCCACATAGCTGATACTACCAATTTAAAGTGCTAGAGATGCACACTTCAACTTCTCAAAATGATCTCAAGATAAAATCGCTGCTTATCGTTTGAAAGTCTCCACGTAAAATTTCTTGACAGTACACTATCATAAAGTTAACAGTTTTATTCTTGATGTTTTGTGCCTTTTTGTGAACAGCTGTAATAACCAAGGGGAAATTATGGTCTGAACATCAAAGGCCTGCCGCGGGCGACTTTAATTATCTCAGTAAAAAGGAGTATTGTTTTTTATTTTAGGGCCTTTGGGACTCCTATTTACAAGCGGTATGGTGTCGTCAATTTAAATTGGAAAGCTAACTTAACAAACCGTTTTTAGGGAATATTATTGACCAGCAATAAATAAGGAGAAAATATAGATGAATTTGCATGAGTATTGTCCAAAGAAAATTATGAGTGCCGAAGCGGCAGTCACAAAAATAAAGCGGGGCAGTCGTGTTTTTATCGGAACCGGCTCCGGCGAGCCCCAGCACTTAATTAATGCCATGGTCAATGACCCACAGCTACAGGACATAATGGTCTATCAAATGCTGTCATTTACTTTAGCGAAATTTGTAGATGATCCTTCTTTTTTACGTCGTTTTTTGTTGAAATTATTTTTTATCAGCCGTGAAATGAGAAAAGCCGCCTTTGAAGGGAAAATAGATTATATCCCGGCTTACCTTTCTCAGATCCCCCGATTATTTTACAGTAATCAAATTGGTATTGATGTGGCTCTCATTCAAGTCAGCCCCCCGGATAAATTCGGGTATTGTAGTCTGGGGGTGTCCATTGATATCACACTGGCGGGAATGGCCAATGCCAACATGGTGATTGCCCAGATAAATCCCAAAATGCCGAGAACATGGGGAGAAAGTTTCGTCCATGTGGATGAGATTGATTATTTTGTATTTCATGAAGAGCCTCTCGTAGAATCATTGCCCGACCTGACAAAACACAATGTGGTGGCCAGAAGAATCGGCCATTATGTCTCCCAGCTAATCGATGACGGCACCACCCTGCAAGTTGGTTTTGGCACTCTTCCCAGCATGATTCTAGAATATCTGGACAACAAGAAAGACCTCGGCGTCCACACTCAGCTGATAACAGATCCGCTCGTAGAGTTGCTGAAAAAAAAAGTCATTACCAACAAAAAAAAGAATCATATCCCCGGTCGGGTGGTTGCCTCTATGTGCATGGGATCTGAAGGTCTTTATCGATACGTGGACAACAATCCCATTTTTTATTTCAGATCATCGGAATATGTCAATGACCCGAAAATCATTGCACAGAATGACAATCTTGTTTCCATCAGTTCAGCGTTGGAAGTGGATTTAACAGGACAGATTTGCTCCGACTCCGTGGGGTACCTTTTTTACAGCGGCATCGGCGATCAGGTGGATTATCTTCGGGGGAGTGCCATGTCTAAAGGAGGCTTTTCCATCATAGCCCTGCCTTCTACCGCCCAAAACGACCAAGTGTCCCGTATTGTCTCACATTTAAGCGAAGGCGCCGGGGTAGCCACCACAAGGGGCGACGTCAATTTTATTGTTACCGAGTATGGTATTGCCGCACTTCAAGGAAAAAGCATTTATCAGAGAGTAATAGAACTGGCGCAGATCGCCCATCCCAAATTCAGGGAGGATCTCATTCAATTTGCCAAAAAGCGTCATTACATTTTCGGTGATCAGTTGCCGCCGTCCCGGGATGATCTTCTTTTTCTTGAAAATTATAAAACCACTCACCTTCTGAAAAACGGGAAAAGCGTCACCTTTCGTCCCCTGCTTCCCTCGGATGAATTCAGTTATCGAAATTTTTTCTACTCTCTGCAAGATGAAACCATTTATTATCGATTTTTCTACAGAATGAAAACCTTTTCCCATGAAGTGGTTCAAAAACACTGGGCCAGTGTGGATTATCGAAAAAACATGTCAATTATCGGTCTGGTTCAACGAAGCGGACATAAGGAAATTATGGCCATCGGTTCCTATGCCGAAGCAGAGGATGGAAGGGCGGAGATCGGATTTGTGGTGCGTGAGGATTATCAGAACTTAGGCATTGCTTCCTATTTGATTGATCAACTTGAATCCATTGCCAAAGAAAATAATTATACCGGATTTAAGGCGTCTGTTCTGAAAGAAAACGAGGCGATGATTTATGTGTTCAAGAAAAAATATCCCGACACCAAAATTCTGTCTGCAAAAGGTACGGAAAATGTAGAATTTTATATGGATTTTAAAGACCAGCCTCGCCAAAAGCAGCCGGAGAAGGATCAAAAAGAATTAGACCAATAGCTGCGGTTGGTTTCCTCGGAGGAAGAAATGCACATCATGCAGTGTGAAACTGGAACCCTTCAAAATGTTGAATGTATGAATCATATAGCGAAAGTCGTTACTGGTTTCTCAAAGTTCTGCTATCTGATCTAAAATCATGCGATATACTGATACATGATAACCGGGCATGGCCCAGCTTTTCCCCGATATTACCGGTACTGTCAAATTTGGGAAGCCCCCGGCAAATTCAGAGGGGTTACCTGGAGAGAATTATAGGTATTTGACGAAAATGCCAACATTGGCAAAATCGTCAAATACCATTTATTATGGGATTTTTCTGTTCCATATATTGAAAACCACCGCTTTTACCAATATTACCAATTTTGGCATTATTGGTAAAAGGCATTGAATGAGCGCGTAACCATGCGGGGGAAAGGGACTGACTTTACTTTTCGTGTGTCGCAATAAACAGGTCTTAATACCTGCAAGTCTATCGTTGCCACATACAAGCCGGCACCGCACCAATATTTGGATACCAGGCAACAGCAACAGTACATTGACATTCACGGGAAGATGTCAACTGTTGAGACCTGACACCGGTGTCATCGAGCATAGTATGGCAGTCCGCTCTCACGAGCCGCGGTAGTGAGAATTTCGACATTGCGGAGGCCTTCTGCTCCGTCCACTTCGGGCGGAATACCTTTGGATGCCGACTCAACGAAATTTTCAATCTCTCCCGAGAAGGGATCAGAGACAGGAAATTCCACCACACCATCGCCTGTGACGATTGTACCCGCGCCTTCTGCCCCGAGTGTATCCTCACCTATCACATACCCCTTGTCTCCATAGATTTCGACACGACGCGGTGCTTCAAAAAGGACGGATGAACACATCTCTGCCGTGGCGCCCGATTTGAATTCAAGGGAAATCAGGGCCGTTTCATCATGGGGTTGGTTCCACACCTTCGAGGACATCGTCGACTTTACAGATTCGACCTCTCCGCATGCATCACACATAAACCAGCGAATCAGATCGAGACAGTGTGTCCCCACGGCCGCAATACTCCACCATTGACCGACTTCGGAAGATGCTCGCCAGTTGCCTCCATTCGGCGCTTGCAGGGTCCATTGCACCCGCATGTGACGAAGGGTGCCAATATCACCCCTCAGGATTTCCTCTCGCATTCGGCGATGACCGGCGTGCCACCTCAGGTGATAGGCAACGGCCAGGCAGCGATCGGCTTCGCGGGCCGCCTGTACCATGGCCGATGCCGACTCGACGTCGGAAGCCATCGGTTTTTCGACGAGAACATGCTTGCCCGCCTGAAGCGACATAATTGCCTGTTCAGCATGAAGTTTATCGGGCGTTGCAATGATGACTCCATGAAGATTGGGGTCGGAGAGCATGTCATTGAGATCAGTAAAGACCGGTTGTGGAGATTGCGCATTATGCCGCTCGACAAACTGTTTCCCACGGGACGCGTCTCGACTCAAGACACTCCAGAGTTGTGCGCCGGGGGCACTTGACACGGCCGGCGCAAGCCTGTTATTCGCTATATTTCCCGTTCCGATAAGACCGATATTAAACATACTGTTCCCTTCCCTTCCCTTCTGTTGTTTGATTCACTCATTTCATAACATGGTAGATGGAACGGTTGCATGACATGAATTTTCTTCAATTAAAGTGACCCTACGGGTAATCCTGCAATGTTACTCATATCTATACATCTTCATACAATGCCCTTTTGTCGACAGGCAAAGATGCGAGATATTTTTGTGCATACTTTGGTGATACCGCTTCAAGGGAACCATCGTCGTGCTGCACCACAACACCCCCTTGGATCAACATGTTATAACGATCTCTCCGTTCTCCTTTGTCCCGACAGCACACAAGCTGACAATGGGCGCAGGAAACTCGAATCTTATCTTCCAAATTGAACAGATATCTGCCTCCCGGCGCCGGCGGCCACTTGCCGTGTGCCTTCATCATACGGTCTTGGGCAAGGGGAAGTTGATCATCATCTTCAGGCAGACCGAAGCGGCCGGGAGACCAGCTGGACCACTTTTTCGATGGATGCAATCCCGTATAGCCGCTGCATACACAGTCACACCGTACGTAATGGCTGCGTTTTGAAAAGGCAAAGTCAACACCGCCAAGGGAAACCGTCGTTTTGGCACTACGATCCATGAATCCAGAAGGACATGCTGCAATACATAAACGGCAATCATCACAATAATTATTTTCGACGGGCAAGGGATTGGTGGGTACCAGTTCAGCCGCGGTGACCGTCGCAGCAAGTATGATAGCGCTTCCATGGTCATCGGTAAGGATATTCCCCGACAATCCCATATATCCGACTCCCGATCTGACCGCCAGATACCGGTGTGCAAGGTCCGGAACATAGGCTGATATCCCGCCGGCAACACCGTCTCTGTAAACGAGATTCGCGGAAACGGGCACCGATGGATACCCCTTCTGCCTGAGATAGTTGGAAAGATGTAATGCGATCCCGCTTGCCAGGGCATTCGCGCGGATGTAATCCTTTTCCAGTCCCAGTCTGTCCTTCTTCATCAGGTATGGTGGTATCACCTTCTCATCAATGGCGACGGCAAAGCTGACCGCCGATTTCGCTTCAGGCAACAGGTAGGAAAGATCGCACGATGGCGGACCCCCTTCCAGTGTTTTCACGCTTGCAATTCCCGACGCGCATGCACCTTCGATGACAACCAACTCCCGAACAATCCGGCTCAACTTTTCCACAAAAAACCTCCTCACTCAACACCCCACTCTTGCAAGTCACCCTTTTTATCGTGAGTCATTACATATACGACGGTCAGTTAATCGTGGTGGCATGAATAGGTGTTAACTTTTACAAATAAATTCTACAGGAATCCGATAAAGAGATAGACGCTTAACAGGATGCCCAGCAAACCGATTATTCCATTGGCAAGAATACCCATGCGAACATCGTAGCCCACGGGAATCTCCACAGGCTGTAAGGTCTTCAGCACCCTTTTATATTGAACAACAGAATAAAAGGACAGAAATGCCGCAAGGAGAATGAATGCCAATCCTACGATGAAGGAGATATGACGCTGGAATATGGTGAGTTCTTCTTTCCCATAGATCTGGAGAAACAACCCAAAGCGTTCGATCACAAATCCGAAGGCCATCAGGGACAGGCTGGTACGATTCCAGGCCAGTAATGTCCTTTCAGCGGCAAATAAAACTCTTGGGTCGTTTAAATCAGACACTGTCTTATATATCCTGCCCTGTCTCGAGGCTGGAAGATTGTTTAAAGTTATTTTCCCCCCTCAAAAACAGTCCAGGACCATATGACCTTGCCGACGACGGGGTTGTATCCTTCCATTTCATTCAGGTTCAGTATAATTGCCTGCCTGTATTGGGGATCGGGATTGTCGCTGATAAGCTGGAGGGTTTTCCCGTTCTTGAAGACCCGTTTTACCACCGAACCGTCGGGAAGGCTGACGGCATAGATGGTGCCGTTTATGATCGTCTTCTCGGTGCGGTCGATGCAGACAATCGATTTGTCATTGAGTGTGGGTTCCATCGATTTCCCCTTCACCCTTACTGCCACGAGGTCTTTCTTCCCCTTTATGTGGGCAACATGAACAACCGCCCATCCCTCTATGTATTCCTCCTCCATGATCGGCTGGCCGGCGGCTATTTCGATGTTGACGAGGGGAACGCAGATAAACTCATTTTTGAGATGCTTCCACCGGTCAGGCATCTCTTCCGGGCCGCTTACAATATCAACAAGCCTGCATGTAGGAATGGGGAGATTGTCAAGGGAAATGCCTGCAACCTTATTGACGTCGCCTTCTCCGGTGAGGAGCCAGTTTATGTTTACGTTAAAGGTTTTACGAATACCTATCAAGTGCTCGGCGCTCGGCATTGTACCCTTTCCGTAGCTTTCCATAGCACTTCGCGGGATTCCGCATTCATCGGCAAAGAGCGCATGGTCACCCCTTGTGTATCTATCACATAAGTCTGAAAGGCGAGATTTCATATAGAAAATACCTGTCCCTGTAATAATCCCCCTCGACGCGGTTTATCACTTAACTGCGCCTCTGGAGCGGTTATGGAGCGGTAGTTACACCTGCTGAATGATTGAATACAGCTCCTTGTCAATATTGCTCTCTATACTTGTTGTTGAGCATGTACTATGTAAAATAGAGTAGAAACTGTCAAGGAAATTTACCGCACCTTCTTATGGTTTTTTTACTCCCACAACCTGACTGTCTCCCTTCAGCAGATGTCCGGTCTCATAAATCATTTCCTGACAGAAATTCAATGCAGTAGCGCAATACCTCTTCCCTGTCGTAATCGAGCATCAGTATGTGGTTTGACCTCTCAAACCAGACAACCCTCTTTGAATGTGATGAGATAGTATCGATGATTTCCTGTGACCCTTTCCAATCGACGGTTTTGTCGTTTTTGGAATGCAGTATCAGCGTGGGGGTCGTAATCTCTTTCTGCAACTTCCTCACTCTCCGAACATTTTTCAGGGCCTGACGCAGGGCTCGAAGGGAAATGTTGTAATAGGCAAAATGTTCCCTCAGCTTCGACAGGTCATGAATGCCCCCGACGCGGGTCTTGCGGTAGTAGCGTACAAGACGTCCGACCGTCCCTATTTTCAATTCGGGAGATATCCATGCGTTGGGAGATCTATAGATCCTGACAAAGGGGGCCAGAAGGAGTAATCGTTCCACTTTCCTTGTGGCGGCAAGATACATCGCCAGTGTACCACCCATCGAAAAGCCCGTCACCGATACGGATGTACACTTTTTCGCGAGTTCATCGTAGGCTCTTTCTGCTGCGTCAATCCAATCCCGGGCAGTCGTCTTACTGAGGTCATCGGGATCTGTGCCATGTCCGGGAAGGAGCGGCGCATATACGGTAAATCCCCTCTCATGAAGGGCCGCCGCCAGCGTTCTGAACTCCCAGGGAGAACCGGTAAAACCGTGAAGTAAGAGCACCGCCGATGCACCTCCCTCATACATGATAGGCGTTGCTTCCGACACGATACCATCGTGCCATGTCTTTCTGAGTCTGAGTATTTCTTCCTCTAATAGAGGTATGTTCGACATATAATTATAATCTCTACTTTTTTGGAAGCGAGTATAGGAGATTAACCGCCCGGCGTCAACTCATTGCAGCCGGATAGGTAAACTTTTTCACCCACCATAAGTGCATCGATTCATAGATGCGTTGACATGAACATGCCATATTATTAAATGCCTTTATAAAAAGCGACAGATCGTTGAAGTTGTTTCTTGACTCTGCACATCTTTTTTACGATACTTCACTAGAAAATGCATAGTTCGATTATTGATCGAATCCCTATAGAGAACGAGGTGAGAACAATGAAAAGCCACGTGGACGATTATAGTCACATCGAAACAGCATCGTCATATGAATCGATTGTCGGAAAACGTAATACCTTTATGTCCCCTTCATTAGAGACATTTCAGGCCTATTCGAAACCGCTGGTACTGAAAATGGGAAGGGGACAATACCTGTGGGATATCAACGACAGGAAATATATCGACCTCCTGGCCCAGAATGTCTGTATCAGTGTGGGGTATAACCACCCCCTGGTAACGGGGGAAGTGAAAAAGCAGATCGCAATGCTTGAACACTGCACGACCATGTATTTTCAGGCAGTCCCGGCACACTTTGCCGAAGAACTGGTATCCCGCTTCCCCGCCAGCGAAGACTGGGTTGTCCATTTCGTCAACAGCGGTTCAGAAGCCATCGACCTGGCACTTCTGATGGCACGCCTTCATACCGGCAATTTCGAGATGATCGCCCTCAGGAGCGGTTATCACGGCCTCCATTTCAGCGCCATGTCGCTGACGGGCATCGAAACATGCCGTCACGCAGTACCGCCAGTCCCTGGTATTCTACATGTGGCAAATCCCGATCAGTACCGCGGCGCCTTCGGCGCCACAGTAACACCCTACGTCGAAGAAATAGATCGCACCATAGGGTCATCCACACCGGGACAAATAGCGGGATTCATCGCGGAACCCATCCAGGGATTCGGTGGCGTTATACCCATGCCTGCGGGCTACCTTTCCGCTGCCTTTGAAAGGGTCAGGGCCGCCGGGGGTCTCTGCATCGTCGATGAAGTCCAGACGGGATTCACACGCACAGGTTCTCATTTCTGGGGATTTCAGAATCACGATGTAGTTCCCGACATTATTGTCCTGGGAAAGGGCATCGGAAACGGCTACCCCCTCTCCGCGGTGGTTGTAAAACGCAAAATTGCCGAGTCTCTCGCAGGAAAAAAATTCTTCAATACCTATGGTTCAAACCCTGTATCCTGCGCGGCGGGTCGCGCCGTTCTTCGAGCAACAGAGGAAGATCAGACACAGCAGAATGCACGCGATGTTGGTCAGTACATAAAGGAAAAGCTGAGGGTGCTTGAGACTAAGTATGATATCATTGGTGATGTCCGGGGAACGGGACTGATGCTCGGCGTTGAACTGGTGAAAGACAGAAAGACGAAGGAGCCTGCCAAGGAAGAGGCAAACTATATAGCAGAAACGGCGAAAGATAACGGCGTCATTATCGGCAAGGGCGGTGCCCTGGGAAATGTGCTCCGCATCAATCCGCCACTCTGTATAGAAAAAAAGGACGTTGACTGCGTCGCCAACGTCCTCGATCTCAGTTTCCATAAACTCTCAACGGGGTCAGGCCCCAACATTTGACATACACCTCGATTGCAACCAGATATAGCAATGTCTCAAAATAGACATTGGCACTTAAACCCGTAAGTTTCCACCTTTGTAATTCAGCTGCAGTAATGTCAAAGCCGAAAATATGATCCGTGGATTTCATCTATAAAGATGTTTTTGTTTTGCAGTCGCACGCTTTTTGCGTTATGACTCTTACGAGGTAATTTCAAAACGTCTCCTTTTCACAATCTCTGTGTCCCCCAATGAGAGGGATTTGTCAACAGGCAAACATTTTAATCATCGAAATATTCGATGTATGGATGTCTGTCCCACTGTATTTAAGCGAGATGGTTAAAAGATTTCCTTCCCCCGCTCGCGGTATGGAATCTTCGACTTGACCTTGACCAAAATTGAACATTTTGAAACTGCCTCCGATGTCTACAATACGCTTGGTACCCCAAGTGCCAAAACCGGCATCGTGAATTCATCATAGGAGTATTAATATGAAAAGCTATAGAAAAGAATTATGGTTTAACGTGCCCGCCAGACGCGCCTTTATCAACATTACCTCCCAGGTGGAAAAATGCCTGAAGCAAAGCGGCATCAAAGAAGGCCTCGTGCTCTGTAATGCAATGCACATAACGGCATCAGTATTTATTAATGACGATGAATCCGGCCTGCATCACGACTATGAGGTCTGGTTGGAAAAACTGGCGCCTCATGAGCCTGTCTCGCAGTACAGCCACAATGTCGGCGAAGACAACGCAGATGCCCATATGAAAAGGCAGGTTATGGGACGCGATGTAGTAGTTGCAGTTACCGACGGTAGACTTGATTTCGGCCAGTGGGAACAGATTTTTTATGGCGAGTTCGACGGTCGGAGGGAAAAACGCGTGCTGGTCAAGATCATAGGGGAATAGTAACAGTCTCATAGTCGGGATATCCACTAAGGAGGAGCGGTAAAAAATTATGGAAAAAATCTCTAAAGAAAAGAAAAAAAAGATAGTAAAAATTGCTATATTTCTGGTTTTTTTAGCATTTTTTGTCTTTGTTATCTTTATTATGGCCATAAACTCCGGAAAGCCGGATAGAATTACACTTGGCAACCTGGACAGCAGGATCAAAGGTGATACATTCATCTTGAAAAATCAGGCCATGATCCAGCAAATGTACATGAACTGGTTGCCCAATGACATTTTTTGGCCCACGGCCCTTTTGGATAATATACCACACTTTCAGATCGGAGAATTGGAAGTTGTCCGGTATAACATCAGAGTACTGAGGGATAACCTTTCACGCATGCGAACAACTGACAGGCTTGATCCATCAGCCGAAGCGGCCTTTACCGCTCTTTCCAATGACCCTTATAAGTGGTGGCTCCCGTCTGCGGAAAGCAAATGGAAAAAAGCTTACAAGGACCTGGAAATATTTCATAAGGATCTTCTGACCGGGGAAGCTCACTTTTATCCAAGGGCCGACAATCTGGCTGAGCTTCTGGGTCAGTATACCTC
>CAYMYS010000044.1:0-23138 GCA_964394725.1 uncultured Syntrophaceae bacterium | reverse complement strand
GCCTTATCACGATTGGAGAGTCTCTTCTTCCAAACACGAAAACTATCCGTGATTTCATGTCCAAGAAGAGCTTTATGGCCCTGATTTTTTGGGGGAACCGAAGGGCGATCTCTGTATGTCTCACCATCTTGTCAGGCTGCTTAGGGTGCCTGTCTGGTTGTAGTTTGTCGTCCGAGAAGTTTATGAGCTTCTTGTTTACATCATTAAGCACTATCTGCACGGTCTCTGCGGCGGCCATGTCCGCAGGGAATTCATGAATCCAGAAATTACCCGTTGGAAGTCAGATAAGGTCAACGGGCGGAGGGGTGTTGAACAATGATGTCGGCATCGTTGTACTGTACTCTGCTATTACGGGAATCGTCGTTTTGGTGCTTTTATGCATCTTTATTTTCCTGGCTTGGGGAGGCAGTCGCCCAACGGAAAGTTCACCGGCCCACTCGGCGAAGCCGTAGTGGGTCGGGTGAAACGTCTTGTTATTTTATTCAACTATACCTAGATTCAATACATATCCCTTTTGATACTCAAAGCTTAAGGCATTAGTAATGTTACCTAAATAGGTATATATTGCTCGTGCTTTATTGCTAAATCTCTGGTCTGCTGATAGCAGAGCGTTACAATATGAAGCCATACCAACATGCTGACCATCTGACATAATGTTTTTAATTTTATCACGTTTGGCTAAACCTTTATCAGGACTAATACCTAACATATTGAGTACAATATGTGCACCTGCGATCGATCCATGCTGAGTGGTCTGTACGCCTTCCATCAATTCCTGGGATAGGTTTAAAACCGAAAAATTGATCTTTGGATATATTAGGAACGGAAGGTGAAATAATTTTCCAAATTTCATCAAGGGGAGAATGTGAAACTTCAATACTTTTTCGATCCTCACTCGTTATACCCATAGCTCTCCGGGTTTTATCGATTGGCATATGATCACTTAAATGCTTCTCAATTGATTCTTTCATTTCAATTGAAACAGTTTTTGCTTTTTTTATTAGATCCTCTCTTGTTTCATTATCAAGAATGCTTGTGATACTATCGATTTGGTCGCACATTTGATCGGGTGTTTTCCTAAGTTCTTCGAAATTATCCGCTCCGAATGATCGTATAAGTTGTTCGACAAATAAATCAGAAGTATCCTCATAACCGGAAATAGCATCTAAGTGTTGCTCATACCTAGAGTGGGGATCAATATATTCTCTTAGCACTATATTTCCTACAGACTGGAACTTATCATCCAATATATCGCTGATCTCGATAGCACCTAGAATCTTCATGCCATCAAGAGCATCGGTATTTCCGTTTCTGCATATTTCATCTAAATGCACATGAGAATATACCCATAGAAAGCGGTCGGGATCCTTTATCGAAATATCAGCATAGGCTACATAACGATAGATATTCATATCAGCGTAAATAGTAGGTAACTTAGATTCTATATATGCATTCATAAAATATTATGGCTCGTTCTTAAAAATAACGAAAAGCTGAGCCGGAGCAGCCCAGTGGGCTGCGATCGGCTCTAGCGCTTGGTTATAAGTTGTTTCTGTCCTTAATTTTTTTGAATTCAATAGCCCCTTGTTTCCCAAAGTTGAGTGATGCGTGAAGAAACTCTCTGTAGCCGGTGGCTTCAAGTATCTCTCTCGGAATACAACTTTCTGCGACGTTTAACTCCTGCCAGTTTTCCGATAAGGGAAGTTTGGGAAATCCGGTTCTCCGCATGAATACCGAGTACGTCGTGAAGGCCATTACCAAGACCGCGAAAGCGAAGTATTTTTCTCTCAATGCCTTTATTAACGGAACTTCGTGATCCGGAACCTTGCACATCCAATCCTGAACCAGTGGTTCGGTGTAGCCCAAAATCGGATCAAGCTCTTTCGTTATGAGGGGACAAAGATATTGATCAAGCCAAGAATCACAAAACGACTTTTGGAATTCCTCCCAAGTAACCAGCTCTAGGTTTGCATAATTGGCTGCTTTCACGGCGCCCGATTGAAAACCCCTAAGGGAAACAATATATCCTATATTTGCACCCGTATCATTTAGTATGGTTCTGAAGCTATGAATAACGGTTTGAGGGATTTTGGATTTCCAATGCTTACACTCGCAAACGATAGAATACTTCCTTCCCTTTACGATTTCTTCGGCGTACACATCAAGGACAGCCTCTCCTCTAGCAGTATTTACTTTCTTCTCAACCTTGACGGAAAAACCACACTGCTCAAGGATGATTCCAACTTCATTCTGTAGTTCTTTCCATTCCCTCGGAACAGAGGAAGTAATCATTTGGTTTCCTTATAACTGAAATGATCACCGGACGCGGTAGCGTTCCGGTGGATTAAAATGTTAGCAGATTCATCATCGTTTCATGGCAAAGGACTCAAATTCATTGAATGTCCAAACCTCTCTTTTCTTGTGACCGAATGGAACCAGCAAGCGCAACATCCGCCGTTGCGCACGATCGGCCGTTACAAAAACATCGCAGGCGGCTAAGTAGATAGCTTGCTGAGTGTCAATGCTGCCGGGATTCTGCTTCTTACTGAAGTTGGTTTGTTTTAGGCCCCTGGCAAAAAGCCCATATACCATGCTAGTCAGTAAGAATCGCCAATGCTCAGAATGCCTTATTAGGCAGAATTCCGGGGACACCTTACTTATCTCTCTTTTTAGCAGAATTCCGGGGACACCTTACTTATCTCTCTTTTTAGGTCCAAGTTTTTGAGGCTTAAGCTTTCGTCCCAAGATGCATCAACAAATCTGCCTGCATTGGAATTCCTGAAACCTGTGTCTTGTTTCTCAGTTGTTATCATTTTCACTTTCTTGCATGTTGCAACATCGCAAAAGCACTTGCAGTGGCAATCTCATGCATCGAAAGTGATGAAACAGAAATACCCCGTCACTGTATGTGAAGCGGGGTATCTTTTATAGTCAGTCAATACATCCCTCTTCTTTTACAGTTTTCGGGATTAAGACAGCGGATTGTGATCTCTGGTTATATGTAAGATAATGTTTGCTTTAAAGTTGACAATACACCTTTAAAAATATTTGTCAAGATTTTTAAAGGTGCCCGCACTATCGTAGCACCGGGACAGTCCCCGGGGATGGTATTTGGCCACTTTGCCATTCCTGGCATTTCGGCCAAATGATTGAAGGTTGCCGCAACAACTTGCCGGGAATGCTCACTTTTCAGTTCACTATGGATACCTCTCCGCATTATGCAAAATCGGTATTCAGTAGATTTGGCAATGTTGCCATTTTGGCTGAATGCACATTGTGATGGTTTTGTAAAAATAGAATTCCCGTGTCTTGCCATTCCAGTTTAATCGGCAAGCCAGTTCTTTTGAGCACTTATGGACTCCCTTTAGTTCTTTCGACACTCTGACTGATGTCAGCACCTCTGTTTATTGTTGAGGTTCAATCTGCAAGATTGAACCAGCAGCAGGATTCTGAAGTCGATGAAGCCGCTCGATAAATCGGCATTTGGGGGAAATGCTAATGATGGCATTTCCCCCAAATGGTCACGGATAACAGCGAAACACCTTCATTTATGTCCTTTTTACGCCCTCTTAGCTTGTTGAAGGTAAACCCCAAGAATGTGCGAAGTAGCCCTCTTTCCCCTCATGAATTTCCTCTATTCCCAACTATCTACCGGTTTGGCCGGATTCCCTACCACAACAGTATCCGATGGAACGTCTTTTGTCACCACTGAGCCCGCACCTGCAATACACCTGTCTCCAATCGTTATACCGGGAGAAATAATTACACCTCCCCCGATCCAACAGAGTCATCTCCGATTGACACGGGTCTGGCAAACTCGGGACTCCTGCGCCGTTCCAGGGCATCTATGAGATGAGTCGCCGTATAGATTTGCACATTGGGTCCAAAAAGAACGTTTGAACCGATTCGAATGGGCATGACATCCAGAAACACGCAATTGAAATTGAAGAACACTTTTTCGCCGGCGTAGATATTGTAACCATAATCGCAGAAGAAGGGCGGCTCAATCTCTATGTCAGTGGCTGCGTTCGGCAAGAGGGCTGATAAAATCTTTTTGTAAACCGACACGTTGCCATATTCTGTAACGTTCAGACGGTGGGTCAGTGCGCGCGCCTCCTGACGTTCTTGCGTCAGGAGTGGATCTGAGGCGTCGTACAATTCGCCGGCCAGCATTTTTTCTTTTTCACTTTTCACTTTTACCTCGATTCCCTAAGGCAATTAAACGAGATGGGGGAGATCCTCGCGTCTCCCCTACTCCCACAATACCAAGCATAATAGGGGGTTACCCATTCTAATGCCGATGATACGCCTATTGACAAATATGTCAAGGTTCTTTTTTAAGGCATATCTCTAGAATGCTTGAATATTCGGATAGCTTTTAGTATATTTGCCCTGTCTTCTCCCTTTTCCGACCATGTTCAATGGTTCATATACACACTCCTAATGGATTCCCGATCAAGCCGGGAATGACAAGACGATAGAAATTACATTTTTTACAAAGCCACCATAATTTGTACATTGAAAATTGCTATGTAATACAACTCGCATAGATTTTTCACCCGTCTGTTTTCACTTTTGTCGCCGTCTTTGATTCCCTCGAAAGTTGTTCCGAAGTAAGACGATGACGTAAGTCTTTCAGGTTGATGGTTAACTGCAATTTTTTCCAAAATGGAAGGAGAACATGTCATGAATAAATCGGGAACCAGAAAGATCGTCCTGGCTTTTGTCGTTATTGTCGCACTGGTAATAACCCTTTCGCTTGTATCGAACAGGATATGGAGCGATAAACCTGAGAATATCGAGATCAGTGGAGAACTGGTCTTTTCCGACGGCATGACCCTTGCCGAGTTTGGTCAGAAAAATGATATCCCCAATCCGGTTTTGAAGGAGACATTCGGCCTTAAAACACAAGAGGATGTCAAAAAGAGTCTGGACAGTTTCGGTCTCAGCCAGGAGGAGATAACGAAAAAGATTACCAAGGGAGCGGTGCTGGATGCCGAACATGAATCGAAAAACTGGGTCAAAATTCTCATCAAGTTTGTCCTCTGGTTTGCCTTCCTGATAGTCGTCTTTGTCATGATGTACAGGGGGAAGATTGTTCCCACAACGAGGAAAGTGCTCTATATATCGGCCATGCTGATCTTCGGCGTGATCATGGGTTCCGACCCAAGTCCCATGGGTACAGTGAAGGATGCCATTGCACTCTACGGGTCCCATGGTGTCATCTTTCCACCTCGAATAATCGCCCTCTTCGCCTTCCTGCTGCTCGTCTTTCTGGCCAATAAATTCATCTGTTCCTGGGGCTGCCAGGTGGGAACGCTACAAGATCTTATTTTCAGAGTCAATCGAAACAGCAAGGATACAAAGGGGATTATACGTCAGTACAAAATTCCCTTCGCCATCACCAATACCATACGCATCGCCTTTTTCATTGTCTTTACCATCGTCGCCTTCATGTGGGCCACCGATATTTTCGAGTACATCGATCCCTTCAAGATATACAAACCCGCCGTCGTTACCTATGGAGGCTGGATATTTATCGCGGCCATACTGGTCGGCAGTCTCTTCGTCTACCGGCCCTGGTGTCACCTCTTCTGTCCCTTTGGCCTCGTGGGATGGCTGGTGGAAAAGATCAGTCTCTACAAGATACAGGTGAATTACGACACATGCATCGCCTGCGAGAGCTGCGCCAAGGCCTGCCCCTCATCGGTGATGGAAGCCATATTGAAACGGGACAAGGTAATCCCCGACTGTTTCGCCTGCGCAAACTGCATCGATGTCTGCCCGACGCAGTCTATCTCTTTCAGGACGGGGAAACGTGAGAAACCACCGGAAGGGAAATTTGCGGGAGATAAGTAGGTGCAAAACTGGGGCAAAACTGATGAATGTTTTACTCTGATACACACGAACCTTTGATACATAAAAAATACGGGAAGTGTCCCCCTATTTTAAATGGGAACGATGCGGCTTACGGCGGGCTGTTCACCAGCCATGGTGACATAGATATGTTGTTCCCACGCTTTTTCTTCGGCAAGAAAGTCTTCCCTGTAATGAGATCCCCTGCTTTCTCTTCTCTCTATGGCCGCCACAACAATTGACATGCCCGTAAGCGCCGCGTTACGGCATTCTACGATCCGGTAGAGTTCCATACTATTTCGAGCAGTCTGAGTTTGAATAGTGCGGGAGATATCTCCTATCTGCTCAACTCCCTCCTTCAGCGATGCTTCGTCTCTGATGATACCCGCCTTTTCCCAGAGCACTCTTTTCAGGTTTTTCATTATGGTGGAGACATCGGATTTTTCATGCGCTTCAGGTTTCAAGATTAAATCCCATTTCCCGGCATAATCATTCACGAGGGATTCAAAATCTCCGATGGTTATTGTCCTTTCCATTTCCTCCGAAGCCGCCCTCCCCGCACAACCACCGAAAACAAGGGCTTCGGAATAGGCATTTCCTCCCATCCGGTTGGCGCCATGAATACCACCGGCAACCTCTCCCGCCGCATAGAGCCCCTTTAGCTTTGTATGTCCATCGGCATCGATGGGAATGCCACCCATGGTGTGATGACAGGCCGGTGCAATTTTCAACGGCTTCGTGTCATAGGATGTTTTCTTTTTATAGAGTTCAAGCAGATCGTCACTTAAGGGAAGCTGCGATCTGTCGGCCTGCCGCATATCCAGTATGATCGCACCATCAACACCGTTCCCCATCTTTATTTCCCTGAACAGGGCCTGAGCAAACTGGTCCCGCGTCACCGTAGCTATGAGCCGCAAGGGCAGGTTGTACTTTTTCTTTAGATCCTCCCCCTGCCGATTAACAATATTCCCCGCATCGCCGAAGTAGGAGGGAAAGATCATTCTGACGCGACCCGATCCGGCATATACGAGCGGGTAGAACTGCACAAATTCCATGTCCATCAATTCCAGACCGGCCTGCAGTGCCAGGGCGTATCCATCACCCGTAGCCCCCGTGGTATTATCGTTCTGGGCATAGATTGCTCCCGCGCCTCCCGTTGCCAGGATGACTGCCTTAGCTTGGAATCCATACCACTCACCGCTTTCTTTATGAAATCCCACTGCGCCCCGGCAGGTTTCATCAGTTACGATGAGGTCGGTTATCATAATATTTCCCATGCAGGGGATATCGGCGCTCTTGACGGCAGTGACGAGCACCTTCGTTACCATGGGACCGCCAATCAGATAGGGCGACAGACAGCGCAATCCCGTATCGTGAAAATGGGCCTCAAGCCCCGAGTCAACAAGTTCCTGCACATCTGATCGGGCATTCTTGACAAAACGTTCGACCAGTTTCAGATTGTTGAGCATGCGCCCGCTGTTGAGGGTTTTTTGCAGATGCTCTTCGGGACTGAATTTGTCGGTGGAAACGGAGAAGGCGCCTCCCCCCAGTGTGGTATTGGTGGCCTTGCCCACAGGATATTTGGAGACAAGCAGGACATCTTTCCCCGCCTTTTTAACTTCCAATGCCGCCTTGAGTCCGGCAATACCGGTGCCGATGATTAACACATCCGTATCGATCTGGTGAATCTTCATACCTTCTCTTCTTGTTTTAAAGCTGTCATATCAAGAATTGGGCGTCGTCAATTTTATCCCTATTCAATGGGAGCGCTCCATTTCACAAACACACTGTCCACTTCACCTCTCACTGCGGCTCGCGCGTCATATCTCTCATACCCCTGTGCAAGGAGGGTATCATATTCAGTCTCTCTATGCCGGATATGGGCAATGACTGCCATTTGAATTGCATCCTTATCGAATGATTTGGCGTCTTTGCTGCGGCCGACACGTCCGCTGTATTTCAGGCAGGCATGCTCGGCGATTGCTCTTTCCCTCCCTTTGGGACATCGTGGAAAGTAATTGCGAAGTTGCCCGGCAAATTCTTTGATATACTGCTGATCCACGTCCATTCGTTTTATGGCGGCACGTTGACGGCGACGCTCCCTCACATCGCCGTCGGCCAAACATTCTTGCTCAGCCGTCTCAAGGGCCGCCTCTTCAACGAGAAGGCCCTGGCGTTCATAATGTTTCCGGGCACGGCTCCACTTTAAAACGACGGCGGACAAGGTTGAATGCTTTCGTGCCCGCCTTGTCAGGGCTGCATCTCCCGACGGCAGAAAGACAAGATGATCGAGATCGGCACAGGACAAACAGATGGCCCCTTTATCTTTGACCAGCACTATCCAGGCACTTCGACCCAGGCTGTTATGGCACTCATCGCACACTGATTCCCTGCTTGATATGAATACTTTTAAATCAGCCTTATTTGCCATCGTGTCTCTATCCGGTTTCATCATCTATAACGATGAGGGACTTACCTCCCATATAAAGAGGCGCAGTCCCTCTGTATCTGATCCACGATCTCCTGAAGCCACTGGGTTCCCATGGATGATTCTTTTTCATCGAGGGATTGAATGGTTGTGATGTAATCCCTCTCGCCCGCGTCGATTCGTTTCTTTATAATCTCGCAAAAGGCATCTCGCGTTTCACAGGCGATATCTTCTTCTCCCTTGCCTGTCAGGCAGTCCTCGATTTTTTCCCAGTTCTCCGTGAATTTTTTCTTTAGCGCAATCAGTTGCCTCCCCTTATCACCCCGTGCCATCTCTTCGGCTATCTTTATTGATCGCTCCATCTTTTCGGCGAGGGCCTTAAACCGGTTGAGACGTTCCGTGATGGCCATATCGAGTTTGTCCAAGGCGCCCTCGAAAAGTGCCGGTCCCTGGTCAGGTATACCAAAAAAGGGTTTTCTGACGTGGCGATACCACTCCTTCAGGGCGAGAATATTGGCAATATAGAGAATATTATTTGCGATCTTGCGACCCACATCTCCATAATAACCCGCCAGAAATTCCCGTTCCGTTAATACCGACTCCAGATTTCCATGAATCAGTTTTCCCCCTTCGGGGCTGTCGCCACGATAGACCGTTCCGGCCGCTATCACCGTGCCGTAACCGAGCCGTGCGGGCCCCACAAGGCCACCCTGGCCGCCCAGAAAAATGGGGAGTTCTTTGAGCATGACACCACGGGGAACATCGCCGATAAGGGATGCCGCTGCCTTGTCCTGATTGGGCGTATAGTTGAAATGGATATAGGAACTTCCCACCTCGCTGTGGTCTCTCCTGCTGGTGCCTCCGGCCATAAAACAGTCGCAAAAATTTACCAGACTGCCGAGGGTGACAAAGGGAAAGAGGATTGTCTGCTTCAGTCCCACGGTGTGGCTGCCGTTTGCCTCTTCCTCCAGGATGGAGCCTTCTCTCACGTGGGCCCCATAGCCCATATTCGCTTTATCGAGAAAGACCGCCTTTTTGAAAAAACCACCCTTCAGTTCCACCTCTGATCCCAGTTGACAGTCTGCAATCGTGACGGGCGACTCATATCCTAGTTTTGTGCCGGGTCCGATAAGCGTCTTCGCGCCGTATATTTTGGTGCCGCTGTAGAAGATTACACCAGCACCGGCAATCCGTGCGATATCGACGTCGTCTCCTATGTCGACAGAATATGGATTGGGGATCTTGACCCCCTTTTTTATGAGATTGAGGACCTTTTCCGGTAGTGCGTTCATGTCTTTCATGTCTTATCTCCACTCACGTTTTTTATGATGCAATACCTTGATGGTTTTGTAAAAAGCCAAACTTCTGTCGGTTTGTCATTCCCGGCTTGATCGGGAATCCAGTCCTTTCAAGTGCTTATGGACTCCCGCCTGCGATGTTAAAATTTCTTGCTTTTCGCGGACTGTGCCCGTTCCAGTTCCATCTTCTTTATCGTAATCAAGAGGGCCGTCAGGGCGGCCTGGGACATGCCCGGTATCCGCTGCGCCTGTCCTATGGATGTGGGAACTATGGTACACAGTTTTTTCTTCAGTATATTGGAAAGACCGGGGACGGAGTCATAGTCGAGATCAGTGGGAATCTTCTTCCCCTCCTGGGACTTGAACTTCCGCACCGATTCTTCCTGCCGCTTGATGTAGCCCTCGTATGTTGCTTCGATCTCGATCTGTCTCTTCACAAACCCGTCGGGGATATCCTCCCACCCCTCGAGGGTCTTCAGACCATCATAGCCGAGTTCAGGTCTCTTTAAAAGATTGAACAGCGTGACAGGATTTTTGATAGGGGCGGTTTTCATTGCAGCCAGACGCTCATTGGTCTCGGGAACGGGATAGATCTTTTTCTCTTTCAGACCCTTGATTCCTTCATCAATCAGGGCCATCTTTTCCTGAAGATCGCTGTATTGGTCATGAGATATGAGCCCCAGTTCGCGTCCTTTTCCCATCAGCCGGATGGTGGCGTTGTCCTCTCGCAGGATAAGACGATATTCGGCGCGGGAGGTAAGCATCCGGTAGGGTTCCTCCACCCCTATCGTTATCAGATCATCCACCATAACGCCTATATAGGCCTGGGAACGATCGAGGATGAAGGGCTCCCGTTTCTGAACTGCACAGGCGGCATTGATACCGGCCCATATTCCCTGGGCGGCCGCCTCTTCATACCCCGAGGTTCCATTTATCTGACCGGCCAGATAGAGCCCCTCGATCGGTTTCGTTTCCAGTGTCTGCGCCAGTTGCGTGGGATGGACATAATCGTATTCAATGGCATAGGCGGAACGCATAACTTCAGTCTCCTCCAGCCCCTGAATGGAGTGGACAAGCTTTTCCTGAATTTCCAAGGGAAAGCTGTTTCCCAGACCCTTTGCGTAGATCTCTTCCGTATCGAGGCCCTCATATTCGAGGACAACGGGATGTTTTGCCTTATCGGGAAAGCGCATCACCTTATCTTCCAGTGAGGGGCAGTGTTTGGCACTGATCCCCGTGATGGCACCCGAATAGAGGGGTGATTTGGTGATATTGTCCCTGATCAACTGGTGAGTCTTCTCCGATGTTGCACTGAAATAAGAGGGCAGTCGCTCTTCGCGGAGTTTTTGAGTTGTAAAGGAAATAGGCTGCGGATCGGGATCGCTGTCCTGTCGTTCCAGGACCGAAAAATCGATGGTAGAGGCGCGCAGCCGGGGCGGCGTCCCTGTCTTCAGTCGGCTGACTTCGAAGCCAAGCTCCTTCAGATTTTCTGCCAGGGATATGGAGGCAATTTCTCCCGCCCTTCCCGCCGATAGTTGTGATTCCCCCACGTGTATGAGCCCGTTGAGAAATGTGCCCGCCGTAATGATAACCCTCTTTCCTGCATAGAAAAAGCCCGTATTATCGACGACACCCGTTACTTTTCCGCCTTCAACAATGATCTTTTCGATGAGTCCCTGGCGGATGTAGAGATTCCTTTCGCCTTCAATGACAGACTTCATGGCAAGGCGATACAATTGTTTGTCGCACTGGACGCGTGAGGACTGTACGGCCGGTCCCTTGGAACTGTTCAGCAAACGGAAATGACAGGCCGTCCGGTCGGCGATCTTTCCCATCTCTCCGCCCAGGGCATCTACCTCCTTCACCAGTTGACTCTTCGCAAGGCCGCCGATGGCAGGATTGCACGACATGAGGGCCACTGAATCGAGATTTATATTGAAGAGGAGGGCGCTGCATCCCATGCGCGCCGCCGCCAGCGCCGCCTCGCATCCCGCGTGGCCGGCACCGACTATAATGACATCAAATTCTTTCAACATTTTACGCTCTTTCTTAAATATAATTACTTGAATTAAACATGTTTATTTACTACCATTGTTTTGTAAAAGACAACAAAAAAGTTGAGCAACCGATGGCAGAGGGTTTCGGGGAGTGAGGAATCCACCCTTTGGTCATTCCCGAAGGCGATGGAATTCACCCCTTGGTCATTCCCGTGGAGGCGGGAATCCAGGAAGCAAAGATAAACACAACTAATCTTCGTTTTAAAAAGAATGATTAGATATTCAAAGGATATTTAGCAATGTCAAAACCGGAATTCTGGAACAATGTAAAACGATATTATGACCTGAAGAGTTTTTTCATCAATAGCTTCGGGTGCAAGGTCTATAAGATTCAGATAGACGCGGGCTTTACCTGCCCCAACCGGGATGGAACGCTTGCCACGGGCGGGTGCATCTACTGTAACGGCAAGGGTTCCAAACTCAGGGAAGAGGGCCCCCTCCCCTCCGTCGCCGACCAGATCACCACAGGGAAGGCCCTTTACAAAAGAATGAGGGATGCGAAAAAATTCATCGCCTATTTCCAGACCTTTACCAATACCTACGGCCCTATAGAACATCTCAAATCCCTCTACGATGAGGCGCTGGCTCAGGAGGACATCATCGGCATGTCCGTGGGAACGAGACCCGATTGCGTTCCCGATGAAGTCCTTGATCTCTTTGAGAAATATGCACAGTCACACCATATATGGCTGGAATACGGCCTCCAGTCCATCCACGACAAGACCCTGAAAATCATCAACCGCGGCCACGATGCGGAAACCTATGTGGACGCCATACAGAGGACCACCGGCAGGAATATAAATATCTGCACCCATATTATTATCGGACTCCCGGGAGAAACCTATGAAGACATCATGCAAACGGCGGCAACGGTGGCGTCGCTCCCCGTCAAGGGCATAAAGATTCACCTCCTCCTGGCACTCAAGGGAACCAGGCTCGGTGAGATGTATGAAGCGGGAAAGATCACGATGCCGACCAAGGAAGAATATATTTCGACGGTCTGCGATATCATTGAGATTTTGCCACCGGACATGGTGATCCAGCGACTCACGGCAGACGGCTACCGTGACATCTATCTCGCCCCCGACTGGGGAAGGAACAAGCTCGACGTCCTCAATTCCATAGACAGAGAACTGAAAACAAGGGATTCCTGGCAGGGAAAGCGATTTTAAGTGGATTTTGTATAGACGCTACGTATCTTGGATGCCGATGGAAAGGTCAACCCTTCTTCCCGCCCTTTGATAGATCTTCTCTCATCTTTCGCCATTTGGTGAGGCGGTCCAGGACAATCTTTTCGTATCCCCTGTTCGTGGGGTTATAATAGAGCTGCCCTTGCAACTTGTCGGGCAGGTATTCCTGGGGGACATGGGCATCGGGATAATCGTGGGCGTATTTATACCCCTTTCCGTAGCCGATATTTTTCATCAGCTTCGTCGGCGCGTTTCTGATATGGAGGGGAACTGGCAGATATCCCGAACCACGGATGGACTCTTTCACCTTTCCATACCCCACATAGAGGGCGTTGCTCTTGGGCGCCGTTGCCAGATAGACGGCGGCCTGGGCGAGGGCCAAATCCCCCTCGGGAAGTCCGATAAACTGGAAGGCCTGCATGGCCGAAATAGCGATGGACAGCGCCATGGGATCGGCATTTCCCACGTCTTCCGAGGCAAATCTCACCATTCTACGAGCGATATAGAGGGGATCTTCGCCCGCCTCAAGCATCCTTCCCAGCCAGTAGAGGGCGGCATCGGGATCACTCCCACGCAGGCTTTTATGAAATGCCGAAATAATATTGTAGTGCTCTTCCCCCGACTTGTCGTACTGAAGGGCCTTTCGGTGGAGCGCTTTTTCCACGATTTTCAGGGTAATCTGCCTCTTCTTCGCCTTCTGTCCATCAACGAATGATGCGGCAATCTCCAGGCTGTTCAAGGCCGTACGGGCATCTCCATCTGCCGTATCTATTATGTGGGCAAGGGCATCATCGTCAACAATGAGGGAGAGTCCTCCCAATCCCTTCTCTTGATCAGTCACGGCACGTCTCAGTATCCGCGACAGTTCATCCTCGGAATAGGGCTTCAGTACCATAACTCGCACTCTGGAGAGGAGCGGGGCAATAACCTCAAAGGAGGGATTTTCCGTCGTTGCTCCTATCAAGGTAATCAAACCGCTTTCCACGTGGGGGAGGAAGGCGTCCTGTTGCGCCTTATTGAAACGATGGATTTCATCGACAAAGAGGACTGTTTTCTGGTGATTGGACAATTGTGACTTTGCCTCTGCTATGACGGCGCGGAGTTCCTTGACTCCCGAGAGAACGGCAGAGAAGGTTTCAAAATGGGACTTCGTCTCCCTGGCAATTATCTGGGCCAGTGTGGTCTTTCCCGATCCCGGAGGCCCCCAGAATATGACTGAAAATACCCTGTCTTCCTCGATGGCGCGACGCAGCAGACTATCACTCCCCAGTAGATGTGACTGTCCCGCGAATTCGGCCAGACTGTCGGGCCGCATCCTGTCCGCAAGGGGACGCGCTACCAGTTCGCCTTTTTCATTTTCCTGATCGAATAGATTCATTACGGATAGTATTGTAAGTATAATCCTGAGAATTAATCAAGATATTTCGGTGACAAAAGGTGACGAAGCTGGACCGATAGAGTCACACATCTGCTATGAAGACAGCTTTCAGGTCTTTTTTTGACTTTTTATCCTGTCCGCCGTTTCGAATATGGTTGCGAGGCGGCCCTGCGGCTGGGTGTTATGGAAGCGCTCTCGATCGGCATCACTCAGGATCTCATGCAGATATGCATCTATAGGAAAATAGGGTTGCCAACATTTAATGGCGCGGGCACAGGGAAGATCGCCCTGCTCCTGCCTGCAATAGGCGAATGTAATCTCACAACCCAGTTTCGGGCACCTTATTTCAGTTTTGTCATACCTATTCATCGAAAATCCTTTGTTGTCCTTATTCTCTTGCCTATATGCATTCCCACGCCGGAGCGTGGGAACGAGATGTAAAAGCTTAACATTCTTTCGTCTTGTCATTCCCGGCTTGACCGGAAATCCAGTTCTTTCAATTACTTATGGACTCTCCGCGGGAGTGACTTGAGTTTTGACCTTTAACGAGGAGGATTTCCGGGTAAAGTCCGAAAATCCTCCTACTGATCAAATCTTCCCATCAGGGCTTGGGAAAGGCAGAAACTGTCTTTTTCGCCCTTTCGATCTCCTCTTCCGGAAATTGATATGTGCCAAGCTTTCCAGAAAGATATGCATCATAGGATGCGAGATCCACCAGTCCGTGGCCACTCCAGTTGAACAGAATGGTTTTCTCCTTGCCTTCCTCTTTCGCACGCTTCGCCTCTTCGACGACGGCGGCAATGGCGTGATCCGTTTCCGGTGCAGGGATATAACATTCGGAACGGGCCCATTTTACACCGCAATCGAAGGTATCCAACTGATTGTAGGACCTGGCTTCTATCAGATTTTCCTTGGCAAGGTGACTCACTATGGGGGCCATACCGTGATATCTGAGACCGCCTGCGTGGATAGGAGCCGGAATGAAATCATGACCCAGCGTATGCATGGCAAGTAATGGGGTAGTCATGGCAAGATCGCCGAAATCATAGGCAAAGGGCCCTCTCGTGAGTGTGGGACATGATACCGGTTCGGCAGCCACGATGGATATATCTTTTCCATGGATCTTATCCCTGACAAAGGGCAGAGCGAGACCGGCAAAGTTACTGCCGCCACCGGCACAACCGATAACCACATCAGGATATTCACCAATCAATTCCATCTGTTTCTGGGCCTCCTGTCCGATTATCGTCTGATGCAGGAGAGCGTGGTTCATAACACTGCCCAGAGAATAGCGGGCATTTTCATCATCCATCATATCTTCAATGGCCTCGCTGATGGCGATGCCCAGGCTACCGGGGGTATCGGGATTTTCCGCAAGGAGCCTTCTCCCTATTTCGGTACGGTCGCTGGGGCTGGGAAGACACTCGGCCCCCCACGTTGACATCATGATACGCCTGTATGGTTTCTGATCATAACTGATCCTCACCATATAGACGCGGCATTCGATACCGAACATATTACAGGCCATACTCAATGCGCTTCCCCACTGACCTGCACCTGTCTCCGTAGCAATCCTCTTGACGCCGAATTCCTTGTTATAATAGGCTTGGGCAACCGCCGTATTCGGTTTATGTGAACCGGCCGGGCTGACCCCTTCATCCTTGTAGTAAATCTTTACCGGTGCATCCAGCAGTTTTTCAAAGTTTCGGGCACGGCGCAGGGGACTGGGCCTCCAGATAAGATATTTCTCTAATACCTCTTCAGGAATGTCAATCCAGCGTTCGGTGCTCATCTCCTGTTCAATCAGGTTCATGGGAAAGATCTGCGCCATATCTTCGGGTTTGAGCGGTTGTCCCGTCCCCGGATGTAGTGGCGGACTCATGGGGGTCGGCAGATCGGCCATGATATTGTACCATTGCCTGGGCATGTCCTGTTCGTTTAAAATAACCTTCATCTGTTCCATATCGAAACCTCCATAATAAAATTAAAATATTGTTGCGCAAAGAAAGTGCAAAAATAAAAAAGCCATGGGGTTTCCCATGGCTTTGCTGTTATATGAAAACCATGGGAAGGAAGCGTCTCTCCACCCACGGTTTGTAATCTATATACTATAGAGCTACGTGGGCAGACCTATGTCGATCTGCCACCACCAGAATATTCTGTTTTCAAACTCTATACTATACATTTATTCCCACCACTAAGCGTTTCTTGGTAGACATAAAAACACAACACATTATATATGTCAAGAAAAACATGACCCCATGTTAATCCGATATCGCCTGAGAAATAGCCCTATTCTAACATGATTTCAAAACGCTATCCAGTATTGACAGCATTTCATACATGTTATATACTACTAAACATATAAACTATAAGGCATCTGCGTGGTGAAAGAGATTACCTGCAAAGCGAATAAAGCGATGCGGAAAAATTACCGGTATGACACAGGTCTTCCAGTCCGCCTGGGCACATGCTTTGACCACATAGGGAGGTTCTCATAAAATGCGAATATCTTGTAGAGGGAGGTACGCCACCAGGGCACTCGTAGAAATGGCCCTTCACCATGGGGATAAACCTCTCTCCTTGAAAATTATAGAGGAAAACCAGGGGATATCGAAGAAGTACCTTACCCAGTTGATGAGCGGCTTAAAGGTCGCCGGTATCGTTATCGTATTCAGAGGGAAACAGGGGGGATACAAGCTTGCCCATGACCCATCAGACATTACACTGTCTGATATCCTCAGTGCCGTCGAGGGCAATATGTCGATCGTTGACTGTGTTACCAATCCCGACTTCTGCGACAGGTCCGATGAGTGCATGCTCCTTTCAACGTGGACGGAACTCAGTCAAGTCATCAAGGATTATTTAAAATCGGTTACACTGGCCGACATTATCAAGAAGGGGAATATCTGAAAGCGCGCAGAGCTTCATAGGCAGTGTACAACTATTCAGATAGAGGGCTCCCCCTTTCAACACCGCAGAGTTTTTTTGCAAGCTTCTTTTTTTTTGCATGTCTATGAAACGTGAGATCATCATTTGTGACATGTCTTCGCCCCCTTATCCGCTTGTATTAAATCATACAATATCATATCCTTCATACAGTTCCTTGACTATTTGTCCATTTTGAGACCAAAGATGTTTGACGAATATGACCTTTTTCTATATATCTTATGTAACCTGACACAAAGTCTTCTTCGAATGAATTGTGAAGCTCCCCGCAACGAGTTGCGGGGAATGCATTCGCTGTCCAGTTCAAGAATTATACTGATCCGGTCAAAGTGATTTCGGACAATGAATCAACTTTGAAGCAATTAATTTGTGGCGAATCGATCGCCGGAGGAATCACATGTACAATATACTATTGATAGGAAACGGTGCCCGGGAACACGTCATCGCCGAAACGGTCAAGCGATCACGGCATGAGATCAGTCTCTTTTCCTATATGAAGTCAAATAATCCCGGTATAGCATCACTTTCAGAGAAAGTTATGCTGGGAAGCTATAACGATCTCGACGATATCAAGGCCTTTGCAAAAAAACACCACATAGATTTTGCGATCATCGGCCCTGAAGACCCCTTGAATAACGGCGTCGTCGACGCTCTGAAGAAAGAGAATATACCATCCGTTGGCCCCACAAAGGTCTGTGCCCAGTTGGAGACATCGAAGATGTTCACACGAAATCTCCTCGAGAAATATGACATTCCGGGAAACGCCCGTTTCAGTGTCTTTTCTACACTGATGGGTATTGCCGAATTCATCGGTGAACTGGATGAAGTCGTTCTGAAACCGGATGGACTCACCGGCGGCAAAGGGGTTATGGTGCAGGGGGATCATTTTCAGACAAGGGAAGAGGCTGTCGAAAAATGCCGCGCGATCCTCGATGAGCATGCATCTGTCCTTGTGGAAGAGAAGTTTGATGGAGAAGAATTTTCGCTTCAGTGCCTCTGCGATGGCACGACGGTGGTGGCAACCCCTCCAGTACAAGACCACAAGAGACGCTATGTGGGGGATAAGGGCCCCAACACGGGGGGTATGGGATCATATTCGATGGCAGACCACCTCCTCCCATTCATGACAGAAAAAGACGTCGCCGCCGGTCTCGAAATCACCAGGCAGGTAGCCCATGCAATTCTCAAAGAGACGGGGGAAGAGTACAAGGGCGTCATGTATGGAGGTTTCATTATCACAAAAGATGGTGTCAAGCTCCTCGAGTACAATGCACGATTCGGAGACCCCGAGGCGATGAATACACTTCCCCTGCTGAAAACCGACTTTGTCGATCTATGCAGGGCGATCATCGACGGGACATTGACAGAACTAACCATGGAATGTGAAAAGAAGGCAACGGTATGCAAGTACATCGTCCCCAAGGGTTACGGCCTTCCCAAGGACCACCCCGATGCACAGTCGACATCTTCCAAGATCACGGTAGATAGCGCAGAGGATGTTAACCTATATTACTCGTCAGTTGATAAAAGGGAAGATGGATTATATATGACCACGTCACGGGCCATAGGTATCGTAGGCATCGCAGACACGCTTGAAGATGCCGAGAAAAAAGCGGAACAGGCCATCGCATCCATTCAGGGCCCCGTGGACCACAGGCCGGATATAGGAACACAAAAACTTATAAAAAAACGAATCGAACATATGGACAAAATAAGGGGATAGATTATGAATATAAATAAAATTAAGCGGGTACTGATCAGCGTCACCGATAAGAAGGGAGTCGTTGAATTTGCCAGGGACTTGGCAGCCTTTGACGTTGAGATACTTTCAACGGGGGGAACGGCTGCCCGTCTCAGAGAGAGCGGTCTTACCGTAACCGATGTTTCAGACTATACGGGGTTCCCGGAAATGATGGACGGAAGGCTGAAGACACTCCACCCGAAGATCCATGGAGGCCTGTTGTCTCTGCGTGATAATGAGGAACACATGAAGGCGGCGAAAGAACATGGCATCGCAACCATCGACATGGTTGTCATTAACCTCTACCAGTTTGAAGATACCGTAGCAAAGGAAGGATGCACACTGGAAGATGCCATTGAAAACATCGATATAGGCGGGCCGACGATGCTCCGGGCGGCGGCAAAGAACCACCGCTTTGTCAGTGTCGTAACGGATCCGGCAGATTATCCGGTGATTATAAAAGAGATGAAGGAAAGCGACGGCGGCATATCGGAGGAGACAAATTTCGCCCTTGCCGTGAAGACCTTTCAACTGACGGCACGCTATGATGGAGCCATATCGAACTATCTGGGGGCTATCGATAAAGAGGGTGCAAAGGGAGACTTCCCCGACAGGATAACCATGCAGTTTGCAAAGGCGCAGGACCTGAGATACGGGGAAAACCCCCACCAGCAGGCCGTCTTCTATCGCGAAAGCGACACGACTCTGTCGGCCATACCCAATGCCAGACAGCTTCAGGGAAAGGAACTCTCCTATAATAATATCATGGACAGCGATGCCGCCTGGTTGATGGTATCCGATTTCGAAGTGCCCGCCGCCATCGTCATGAAACACTCAAACCCCTGCGGTGCGGCAACATCGGACAGCGGCATCAAAGATGCCTATATAAAGGCAATGGCCACCGATCCCCTCTCTGCCTTCGGCGGCATCGTCAGTTTTAACCGGAACGTCGACAAAGAAACGGCGAAAGAGATGGCCAAGACATTTCTGGAAGTCATCATCGCCCCCTCCTTCGATAAAGAGGCGCTGGAAATTCTCGCCGCGAAAAAGAACGTCCGGGTGCTGGCAATAACTGCGGACCGAAAGGCGGGAGATAAGGACCTCGATTTCAGGAGGGTTGTGGGCGGCCTGCTTGTTCAAGGGAGAGACATCGGCGTTGATAATACCAGAAAAGCGGAAGTTGTCACGAAAAGAACACCCACGGAAGATGAATACCAGGCCCTCCAGTTTGCCTGGAATGTCGTAAAGGGAGTAAAGTCGAACGCTATAGTCTTTACCACCAAAGATCAGCTTGTCGGCGTCGGCGCGGGGCAAATGAGTCGCGTCGATTCAGTAAAGATAGCACAGATGAAGGCAAATCTCCCAACAGAGGGTACGGTCCTTGCTTCCGACGCCTTCTTCCCCTTCAGGGATAACGTCGATTTGGCGGCGAAGGCGGGCGTAACGGCCATCATACAGCCTGGGGGCTCGATCCGTGACAAGGAATCGATCGAGGCGGCAGATGAGCACGGCATCGCCATGATCTTTACGGGCAAGCGACACTTTAAACACTAAGAAAGGAATCTATCTATGGAAAAGAATCCTGTCGTCAGCGTCGTCATGGGGAGTGATTCCGATCTTCCCGTTATGGAGGAGGCCCTTTTGGTTCTCAAGGAATTTGGGATTCCCCATGAACTACTCCTGACATCGGCCCACCGTTCACCGGAACGGACGGCGACCTTTGCCAAAGGGGCTGCAGGTCGGGGAATCAAGATAATAATCGTCGGCGCCGGCATGGCGGCCCATCTGGCCGGTGTCATTGCCTCCCTGACACCATTACCTGTACTGGGAGTACCCATCGATTCTTCTCCCCTTTCGGGGATGGATGCGCTCTTCTCTACGGTGCAGATGCCCGGCGGGATTCCCGTTGCAACCATGGCAATCGGCAAAGCGGGGGCCAAAAATGCCGCGTTGTTGGCAATCAGAATATTTTCACTGGAAGACAAAGACCTTCGCTCCAGGCTGGATATGTATATACAGGGTCTGGCAGATGGTGTGGAGGAACGAAACAGGAAGCTTCAGGAAAGTCGATAGGCATCTATGGCCGAGATTCTCACCACCGATCCGCTCACACCCGATGCGCATGTCATCAATCGGGCAGTTGAAATACTGCGGTCCGGTGGTGTCATCGCCTATCCCACAGAGACGCTCTACGGCCTCGCCGCCGATGTCGGAAACGAAAAGGCCATCGAACGGATATTCGCCATCAAGGGGAGGGATTTCAATAATCCCATCCCCCTCATTATCGGTAACGAGGAGTCACTTTCTTCCCTTGTCAGCGAGATTCCGAAAGGGACCATGGATCTGATGAAAACCTTCTGGCCGGGCCCGCTGACACTGATTTTCAATGCCTCGGAAAGTGTATCGGAAAAATTGACGGCGGGTACCGGCAAAATCGGCATTCGCCTCTCCAGTCACGAGATTGCCCGGTCCCTCGCCGCAGGCATCCATGGCGCCATTACCGCCACGAGCGCCAACATATCGGGAGAGGCGGGAATATCTTCGTCGAAAGAGGTCCTCGATATCCTGGGAGATCGTATAGATGCTATCATCGACGGAGGGATTACCCCCGGTGGACCGGGATCGACGGTCTTGGACGTCACTTGTGATCCCCCCGTTGTCCTTCGTGAGGGGAATATCCCGTCGTCGGCTATCTTCCGGGAATTTCGCCCACAACACACAGCTTAGATTATCTTAAAGGAATCACGCCGTCACGAGGGTGCGAACACCATCGCCTTAAATTCTTCCAGGCCTGTATTTTCTATCATAGCGCCCAGTCTCTGCCCACAGATGTTGAACTTCTTGCAGCCACTGCCTCCGATTCAGATCAACAACCCGAGATATAGTATTGTTGATCTTTTTTTAAACTGGCTTATTGCAATAAGCTTATGACACTGTTGCCTGTAAACTTGATTCTTGCCTGAGGATTGGTTATTCGAATTGCATGCGGAGAAAATCACGAATAGATGCTTCAGACATGATGAGCAGATGCAAGATCCTGTCAATCCTGTCTAAAAAAGAGAGGTAACATGCAAATTATATTTCATTTTATTTAACAAGAGTCAAACGTGACGGTTTCGTAACAAGTCGTCACACCGGTGAAAACCGGTGTCCAGATTTTATGTAAACATACGAAATATCTGGATTCCGTCTTTCGACGGAATGACAAATCTGAAGGGTTTTCGACTTTTTACGAGTTTATCAAACATAGCCCTCTTTATGCCTAATCGTAAACAACAGCGAATATTATTGAGTTGTTTGCTATATATTTTGTTGTATTGCATATTCTGTTTGACCTCTGAAAAAATGGCGACTTACACAAAGGAGGTATATGTTAATGATTTCGACCCTTGAAAAAGTTAGACGCCTGGAACAATATCTTGCGGTTGATAGTTCGGCGATTGATCCTGTGCTGCAAATGGCTATTGATAAACTTATTGCCCGTGAAACAGCGCGTGTGAGCGAATTGAAAAAACGTCTGGCTGATGAATCCAATTATCAGAAAACATTTTGATCTTTTAGAGGCCAGGCTTATCGAAAGTCCGGTCATCGTTTCCTACCAAATGTTGAGGCGGGAAATAGCTGCTGTTGAAGGCAAATTGCGGGTCAAAGCGATATTAAGCGATGGCGGCAGCATCGAATTGTTTGAGTATGTATAAAGTGGTTTTTTGTTATCAGAGAAATAGAGAAAACATTGCAAAAAAGAACCAAAGATAGCGAAAGAAACAGGGTACAATAATCTCATGATCCTGACCTGGAATTTTGAAGGCAATGAAACGATCAACGGAAAAGATATTGTTTTTTTACCAATCTGGAAGTGGTTGCTCCCAGCGCCTTAACTCTTAATTGTAAAAGTTAGTAACCCCCAAATACTCGCCCATACGATTCCTTCTCCGGGCAGTGATACGGATTCCTTGCTTCAGCATCTTCCTTTCAATAAATCAATTTATTGTGGTATAGATATTTATCTTAACCAAACAACTGGCAGGTGATCGTGACCGCTACCACTGACTACCTAAAAATAATTGAAAAAGCATACAGCACTGGTAATGCCACCGAACATACACATCGCCAGGCACTGAAAGCACTGATTGAAAGCTTTGCCACTGGAATCACGGCCACCAATGAACCCCGTCGAGTTAAGTGTGGCGCTCCTGATTTTATCATTACCAAAAGACAATCGCCGCTTGGTTATGTCGAGT
>CAYMYS010000043.1:0-23736 GCA_964394725.1 uncultured Syntrophaceae bacterium | reverse complement strand
GACTTGAACCCGCAACCTGCTGATTACAAATCAGCTGCTCTACCGATTGAGCTACGCCAGCAATCTTCAATTAATCTACATTTCAAAAATCAAGTTTGATGGTCCGCCAAAGAGCGAATCATGCCACTCCAGCCGATGCCAGAGTCTATAATTACACCATACATATCCCCGACATGCGGGGGCTACAAAGAAAAACCAAATTCGATTGTTACCAGCCATCAAGTTTGGTTACAAAACATTCGGTCTCAATGTAAATACGAAAATGATAGAATATAGTTTCAATCGGCCCCTTTGTCAAGCAATATTTTGGATTGTTGCCCAAATAAATTTATTCATCTTCGCCAAAAACATCGGCAGAAAAAATGTAGATTTTTGTTCCTTTATCTTTCCATGCGCCTGCATGAAGACCCGCCTTGCGACATGTTTCTTCCAGAAAGGTCGCCCTGTCCCAGTCGTGTTCTGTTGCCACCTGCGGAAGAAGCAGGCCGGACTGGAAGCCTTTCACAATGTGCAGTCCATGCCTGCCTACAACAATATCTCCTGTATCCTTTATCTCTTTCAAGGACGTCAGAACCGATATCTCAATAGCCAACTCCACCATTTCCTTCTTCCCAAGGGGAGGAAATCTCGGGTCATCGAAAGCCGCCGCCCGTGCCATTTCACTGACCGTTTCATAGAGGGGTCTTATCGCCTTTATATAGCCGATGCACCCGCGCAGTTGCCCTCGCTTCTTTAATGTTACAAAGGCCCCCATGTTCTTCTTGAGGATTTCCGACTGCACTTCAACATCGGGTTTCGAACCACCGGCCAGTTTGGATTCAATGCTGCTCCGGGCAATCTCAAGGAGCTTATTTCTGTCGGCCTCAGTGAGACCGAAACCTGTTTTTTCTGAGTCCATCTCTCCAGATTTCTTATGCGAATCGGTTTGATAAAAGACAGCGGCGGCATAGCCGACAACACTGGACCTGTCACCCGTCACATCTCCTGAATTGGCATAGTCAAGCACACTCGATCCATCGGCACCCAATTGTTCCGCCGCCATTATTGTCACCGCAATCGGTCCGCCGCCGCAGGCCTCGCAGGAACCCTTTCTCAGATCCCTCAGGAGACCCTCGGAATCCAGTTTCTTCATGCGGTCCAGCACACGTGAGTCCATCTTGACCGTTGCATCATAACCCTTGAAGTGAGAAAGATCGGAACTTCCCACAATGAGCGCCTTGCGCCCTTTTAACGCCTCGGCAATCGCCCCGGCCAATTCCCTGCACGTTTTCTCGTCCTGCATTCCCATAACAATGGGAACAAAACTAAATTCTCCCAGCGCAACCTGGAGAAAGGGCAACTGAATTTCAACGGAATGTTCCTGTCTGTGGGCATCGGGATGAAATGATATCATCCTGCTCTGCGACCCTATCCGTTCCGCCATTTCAATATCCACGGGAACGATCCCCAAAGGTGTTTCGTAACCGCCCCTGTCGTATATGGATGCTCCCGTGAAAAAGGCCCGGTGACTCGGCCCGATGACGACAACGGCATCGAACTTCTGTCCCGTGATGCGTTTGTATGCGTGGGCGGCAACCTGCCCCGAGTAGGTGTACCCGGCATGGGGCGATACAATGGCAATCACCCGTTCATCGGACATCAGGGCGGGAACATTATCCAGATATTTTTCTATATCACCCCGCAGTCGACCGGGATTTCCGGGATACCAGGATCCGGCAATCAACGACTTTCTTGTGTCCTGCTCCATCATTTCGACCCCTTCTCCCTCTCCATGACTTAATGGAATAAGGAGACACAGCAAGAACAGACAAAGGACCATTCGGAAAATTTTGCCCGGCATAGCCAAAAGCGATTCCCTGCAAGTCGTATAGTTTATAAACGATTACCCATCCTGTCAAGATGACAGTCATACAAAGACCTCTTTTCTCTCTCAATGTCAATAAAAAATATTGACTAATACTCCTTATGTTGTATAAAAGATCAATCCCTTGAGTAGTTACCCTGAACATAAACGTTTCCACTAGGAAATGTCACAATAAAAGTTGGAGGTTCACCATGAAAGTAAGGATTGCTATAAATGGTTTTGGAAGGATCGGCCGATATATGGTCAGGGCCTGTCTGGGAAGGAAAGACATTGAAGTCGTAGCCATAAACACTCGAGGCAAAGCGCAGACCATCTCCCACCTCCTTAAATACGATTCAGTCCATGGCAAAATCAATGCCGAAGTCACCACAGAAGGAGACACAATCGTCATCGACGGCACAGCGATTAAGGTTACCAACATAACGGACAACCTGGCCAATCTCCCTTGGAAGGAACTGGACATCGATGTCGTCATCGAATCGACGGGAAAGTTCAGAAATCGCGAAACCTGTACTCCCCACCTTGAGGCGGGGGCAAAAAAGGTCATCATCGCGGCCCCCGGCAAGGATATAGACGGAAGCTTCGTCATGGGCGTCAACGAAAAAGACTATGACCCGGAAAAACATAACATCATATCCAACGCCTCCTGCACCACCAATTGCCTCGCCCCGGCAGTGAAGGTCATCAATGACAATTTCACCGTCGTCAAGGGACTGATGACTACAGTCCATTCCTACACCATGGATCAGAGACTGCTCGACGGCTCCCACAAGGACCTGCGAAGGGCCAGGGCGGCCGGCATGTCCATCGTTCCCACATCGACGGGTGCGGCAAAGGCGGTGACCGAAGTAATTCCCTCACTGAAGGGAAAATTGGATGGCCTGGCACTGAGAGTCCCCACACCCAACGTTTCACTGGTTGACCTGGTAGTGGAAGTGGAAAAGACAGTGACGGCGGAAGAGATAAATGCGGCGTTGAAATCTGCTGCCCAGGAAGAGCTCAAGGGAATCATGGCCTTTTGCGAGGAAGAGCTGGTATCGATAGACTTTACCAGTGACCCCCACTCATCCATAGTAGATGGACAGCTGACAAAGGTTATCCAGGGAAATCTCGTTAAAATATTTTCATGGTATGACAATGAAAGCGGCTTTACCTGCAGGATGAGAGATCTGGCAATATATATAGGACAGAAGATCAAAAAGTAAATTATGATAAAACCCCTTATCGCGGCAAACTGGAAAATGAATATGACGACGGGTGAGTCTGTCATCTTTGCGAAGAGACTGGCTGAGGAGTTTGCCCGATTGGAAGACAGAGACGTGGTCATTGCGCCCCCCTATATCTCGCTCTATCCCGTAGCCAAAATAGTACGAAATTCGGCGATACACCTGGCGGCGCAAAATATCCACTGGGAAAAAGAGGGGGCCTACACAGGTGAGATATCGGCCCCCATGCTCTCTGATATCGGCTGTCAGTATGTACTTGTAGGACATTCGGAGCGGCGGACCCTCTTCGGCGAAAGCAACGAAGAGGTCAACAGAAAGGTGAAGGCGGCCCAGGCTGCCGGACTGAAACCCATTTTCTGCATCGGAGAAACCCTCAATGAACGGGAATCGGGACGCGCCTTCGATATTCTTGCACAACAGATAAAAGAGGGATTGAATAATATTGCTCCTGATGATATAGGGAGCGTTACATTTGCTTATGAGCCAGTGTGGGCAATCGGCACAGGAAAGACAGCGACGACACAAGAGGCACAAGAGGCACATAGATTTATACGGGGAGAAATAAGCAAAATCTTTGGTGAAGAGGTGGCTTCCGAAGGGGCAATTATTTACGGCGGAAGCGTCAAAGTGGACAATATTGCGGGATTGATGGATCAACCCGATATAAACGGCGCCCTTGTGGGTGGCGCCAGTCTCGATTTCGAATCCTTTGCGAAGATTATAAAATACTAAACAGTAACTGAGGAGATTAATAAGCCTTGCATACATTCCTAGTTGTTTTACATGTTTTGGCCTGCATCGCGATGATACTCGTCGTTCTCTTGCAAACCGGAAAGGGTGCGGATATGGGGGCTGCCTTCGGCGGATCGAGTCAGACAGTCTTCGGAAGCAGCGGACCGGGAACCTTTCTCGGCAAGATGACCACAGGCATAGCCGTCATTTTTATGCTGACATCACTCTTTCTTGCATATGCGGCGTTTCATAAACCGATGTCTGCGCTGGAAGACATTGTAGTTCCGATAACTGAACAGACAATGCCTGCCGACCAGACAAGGGTCCCTGCCCAGGGTGGGGCAGATACAACAGAGACAAAGTAGTCGTTCTTTATATGCCGAAGTGGTGGAATTTGGTAGACACGCTATCTTGAGGGGGTAGTGGGCAACGCCTATGCGGGTTCAAATCCCGCCTTCGGCACCATATAAAACAATAAAGGGTCAGCCATACAAGGCTGGCCCTTTTTCTTTTGGTTTGTTGTTGTTGGATGTCTCAACAAGATTTGGGAATTTCTTTGTTGCATTATCCCCACTGTTTCCGAAATTTTCTCCTGGAACCATTCACTGCAACTCAAGCAAAGGATACTTGCGTTTCGGCCCTGAGAGAGCAAAGTATCGGTTTTACAAAAAATGGTATTTCCGACACTTTCTGATGTCCTGTTTCGGTTTACTTCCTGTCGGCACAGATAGAGAATATCCAGGTGTTGCTATTAAGTACCCTGCAACCACCATTGCCCCGATGAATCAGTATTTATTGCATTTGGCAATGCTGCCATTTTCAATAAATGATCATGAATCAATACCTGATGTACTTGTAAATATTCAGCTATTCTCGTTTGAAGACCATTTGGGGGATGATCTACGCTGGTTCAATCTTGCAGATTGAACCACACCAGTTCTTTTTTATTTCTTTCGAGGTAAAGGTCTTAAAACCTCTGATGAAGCGTTCATATCACTGCTTTTTACGATCAGGTGCATATTATTCAACATGAATAGAAAGTGCAGTAAATGTGTAAACCATAGGTGGCCTGGCAATATTTTAGCGAGTCAGTCAGGATATCCCACCTGCTGTGTCTATCAAACACATAGTCCCAGCGATGCACCGTAAAAGTTAAAACAAATATCTCCTCTTTCAGCTCTTTTGACACGTCTCTTGCCAATGAGCACCTCCGTTCAATATTGAGGTTCAATCTGCAAGATTGAACCAGCTGCAGGAAGCCTCTCTGTACATCGGCATTTACCGGATTTGGCAATGTTGCCATTTTCGGTAAATGGTTATGAATCAATTTCTGATTCACACCCGCTTACTTTGCGATCCGGTCTTGTGGGATGCCAATCCCGTGCATCCGAAATATCGTAAGTGCCATATACTTATGGACTAAAGTTTCACCGTTTTTAGAAGTTTTTCAAACCGGGTCAAGCAATATTTTTTGATTCAAGACACACATCACAAATTAATTAGGGACATTTCCCCATTTCTTTCTTGGCCATCCCATCTTTCCAATGAAAACAGGGGAGAATGAAAATAGGAAAGTGTCCCTAATTTCTAGGTAAGGATCAATAATAATGCTATGTTATCCGGAACTTAGTTTGAGTAGAAATTGATCCAGCAAAAGAGAGATATATTTTGACTCGTCAACTGCCCCACATGAGTTATACGCGAAAGTGCAGTTATTATAGTGCCCTGCGAAAGATGAACCGGTATTGCCTTCATAATGAAAGTCACATGATATGCTCCATCAATATCTTTAATCCAATACCGATGAGTATGAGGCCGCCCAGTATTTCGATGCGCTTTCCGCCGATCCTCCCCAAGGAGTCTCCGAAGATCATGCCGACGGCAGTCATCACGAGGGCCACGATTCCGATTATTGCACTGGGATAGATAATCCCCATATCGAGGAAGGCAAAGCTGAGACCGACGGCAAGGGCATCGATGCTCGTCGCGACGGACAGGACTACCAGACTGGACCCCTTTGTGGGATCATTATAGGCGCCTGCTTCTTCTTTTTGGAATGCCTCGTAGATCATCTTGCCACCGATAACGGCCAGAAGGAGAAAGGCGATCCAGTGATCGTATGCCTCTATATAATGGAAAACACTTCGCCCTGCCAGCCATCCCACTATGGGCATCATAAACTGAAAGAGGCCGAAGTGGAATGAAAGGCGAAATATCCGGCGGAGAGAGAGCCGCCTCGCTGAAACACCGACGCCGATAGAAACGGCAAAGGCGTCCATCCCCAATCCGATGGCAATAAGAAATATGGAAAGAAAACTCATAAGCACTACCCGGTTTCGTCGTTCTTGCAACCAACAGGTGGGCATTAGTAACCCGGGTTGATTGCGAATGCAATGACTTCATAATATACATTCGCACTGAAAAAGCAAATGCCGGTCTTCCCTTTGCAGAAAAGATTTTTGTTCCACCATTGCCCATAAAAACATACGGCGCAGATGACCAATCGCGTGCTTGACATCAAAGACGATTTTGTCTATACTCCCCCAACTTGTGCAGCTCGGCATTTTAAGAATTTTAGGTAAATACACGTTTTTTAATAAGGAAGATGGGGAGAAAGGAGATTTTACGTATGAAGAAAAATTGGCTATGGATAATGATGGTAACAGTAATCGCGCTTACCTTGGCAAGCGCTCCCTGCACCTTTGCGGCGGAAAAGGTCTATATCAACGGAATCGATCCGAATTTTCCTCCCTTCGGCTATGTGGACAAAAAGGGTGCGCCCGATGGATTTGACGTAAAATCGGTCGACTGGATCGCCAAGGAGATGGGATTCAAGGTAACGCACAAGCCGATGGACTGGGCCGGTATCATCCCAAGTCTGATGGCAAAAAAGATAGACCTCATCGCCTCAGGATTAAGCATGAACGATGAGCGGAAAAAATTGGTCAACTTCACCATGCCCTACTGGATTATCAAACAGGTAATCGTGGCAAAGAAGGACTCCAAAGAGACGGTGGATCAACTCCTGTCAAAGGGAAATAAGATCGGCGTTCAGAGAGGCACGACTGAAGCCAAGTGGATGGAAGAAAACCTGATCAAAAAAGGTGGAAAAGATTTCAGCCTCGTTCACTATGACTCTGCTCCCCTGGCAGTAATGGATGTGGTAAACGGTCGAATCGCCGGGGCAGCAATGGATGACGCCCCCGCCAAAGACGCGGCCCGCAAGAAACCCGTCAAGATCGTGGGAACCTTCGGCATGCACGATGAGGAGTTCGGATACGCAGTCCGCAAGGAAGACACGGAACTGCTCAACATGTTGAATGAAGGGTTGAAGAAGTTGATGGCCTCTCCTTACTGGAAAGAGTTGCAAGCAATATACAAACCCTAATGCTGGTTTTATAAAGGATATATAAGGAAAGAGGGGGCATCGGGATGCAAGTCCCGATGCCTTCCTGTTTGTTGGATAGTATGCCGGAAAGCCTGATAGCAATATATGACGCGTTGCCCTATATCTTACAGGGAGCCTTTGTCACCATCGGCCTGATAGTAGGGGCCATGATGCTTGGTCTCTGCCTCGGCGTCATTCTCGCCATCGGTCAGGTATACGGCACAGGTTTTATCAAGGGAATAATAGCCCTCTATGTATGGTTTTTCCGGGGGATACCACTCCTCGTGTTCCTCCTCCTCTTTTATTTTGGTCTCTTTCCCTTATTAAATATAAATCTCTCGGCCTTCACCGTCTCTGCAATGGTTCTCGGCCTGATAAGCGCCGCCTACCAGTCGCAGATCATTCGCGGATCAATTCTTTCCCTCCCGGAAGGGCAACTCAAGGCTGCCCGGGCCCTCGGAATGAGTGACACTTCGGCGATTGCCTTTATTGTCCTTCCTCAGGCATTGCGATTATCGATCCCCGGCTGGTCAAACGAATACTCCATAGTCCTGAAGGATTCCGCCGTTGCCTACGCATTGGGCGTAACTGAGATAATGGCACGTGCCCACTTCGTGGCATCGAGGACATACGAACATCTTCCCCTCTACTTCACAGCCGGTGTAATATTTTTGATTCTCACGTACCTCGGTACCAAGGGCCTCAGAATCCTTGAAGAGAAGGTGCGAATCCCGGGATATTCCCGGTAAGGTAATAATATTATGACAGAGAGAGAACCCGTCTTGCGGGTAGAAAATCTGACAAAAAAATACGGAGGAAAGGCCGTCTTAAACGACGCCACCCTTTCCGTCCATAAGGGAGAGCTGAAGATGTTGATCGGCCCCTCGGGCGGTGGGAAAAGTACACTCCTCCAGTGCATCAATTTCCTGGTAACCCCCGACAGGGGCCGTGTATGGCTCAAGGGGAAAGAGATCATCAAGAGCAGGAAGCGTGAACTTTATGCCTATCGCCAGAACGTGGGTATGATATTTCAGGACTTTAACCTTTTTGACCACCTGACGGCCCTGCGCAACGTTGAGATAGGCCTCATTAGGGTAAAAAAGATGGGCAAGGACGAGGCGCGGCAAAGGGCTATACATGAGTTGGAACGGGTAGATCTCAAGGAACATATCAGCAAGTATCCGGCACAGCTTTCGGGGGGCCAAAAGCAGCGTGTTTCCATAGCGCGGGCCCTTGCCATGGATCCCGAGGTCATGCTCCTCGATGAGCCGACATCGGCACTGGACCCCGAACTGATATCCGAGGTGCTTGCCGTCATAAAGGATCTGCGCGCAAATGGGATGACGATGATCATGTCCACACATCAGATCGGCTTCGCCAGAGAAATGGCCGATGAGATCGTCTTTCTGGAAGATGGCAAAATCCTGGAGATGGGCACGTCGGAAAAGATCTTCTGTCGGGCGGAGAACCGGCGGACACAGGAATTCTGTTCCAAGATTATAGAATTATACGGAAATTCTGACTGATATGGAAGAACTGTTTTTCATCAAGAACGACGTCTTACCCCTCCTGGGGCAGGGTATGATCGTCAGTATAAAGCTGATTATTCCCTCGGCTACCTTCGGTTTGATTATCGGCATAATAGTGGGCATCTTGAGGGTCTTTGGCGGTACCATAACAAAAAAGGTGGTCAACGCCTATGTGTTACTCTTCAGGGGATTCCCACTGGTGGTGCAGCTCTTCATCTGGTATTTCGGCCTCCCCTATCTGGGAATTTACCTGTCGCCATACGCGGCGGCAGTCCTGGGCTTTTCGCTGTGCAGCGGTGCCTATCACTCCGAATATATTCGAGGGGCCCTCGTATCTATAAAACGGGGGCAGCTCCTGGCGGCACGGGCACTTGGTTTTACCAAAATACGAATGATTGTCTCGATTATTCTGCCCCAGGCAATCCGCCGTGCCCTGCCGGGCTGCGGAAATGAGGTAATCTATCTGATCAAGTATTCCTCACTGGCATACATGATCGCCTGTATAGAACTGACGGGCGAGGGACATACCATCGCCTCGGAAACCTTCAAGTTTACCGAAATCTTTCTCATTGTGGGCGTCATATACCTCTTCCTGACCACCATTGCCAGTTGGATACTCCAGTACCTTGAATCCCGTTTCCGGCTCCCCGGCTTCGAGCATTAGAGTCCTTAAAGACACCGAAATTACAGAAAGAGATGACAGAGAACTTTCCCATGCCACAGTACTCTCCTATCACATCGGACATATTAGATAAAATACGAGGGGCCGTCGGTTCCGAGTGCGTTATTCTGGACGAGGATAAGCTGACAGAATACGGGAAGGATTCCGGTGAAATCTCCCATACACCGGAGATTGTCATCGAGGCAAAGTCATCAAAACAGATCGAGAGCCTCCTCGGCCTTGCAAATCAGTACAGGTTCCCCGTGACACCACGGGGTCTCGGCACGGGCCTGGCAGGCGGGTCGGTTCCCCTCTACGGAGGGGTGCTTCTGTCGATGGCAGGTATGAATCGCATTCTATCCATCGAAGAGGATAATCTTATTGCCATTGTCGAACCGGGGGTTCTCAATCTCGATCTGAAAAAGGCAGTTCGAAAGAAGGGACTCTTTTATCCCCCCGATCCCGCCAGTCTCGACACCTCTTCCATAGGGGGCAATGCGGCAACCAACGCAGGGGGTCCATCGTGCGTCAAATATGGAACGACAAGGGATTACATAC
The DNA here is from genome assembly GCA_964394725.1 of uncultured Syntrophaceae bacterium. Classification (GTDB taxonomy): domain Bacteria; phylum Desulfobacterota; class Syntrophia; order Syntrophales; family UBA2210; genus JAFGPZ01. Next base: position 13,778 of record CAYMYS010000043.1, on the reverse strand, counting down.
TGGGAATCGAGGCGGTCCTTCCATCGGGTAAAAAGATCGAGGCGGGAGTGGAAACGCGAAAGGGCGTCGTGGGCTATGATCTCTTGCGATTGATTGTGGGATCTGAAGGCACCCTCGGCGTTATTACAAAGCTGACGCTGAAACTGATACCCCATCCACAGGCAATCACGACGATGGTGGCCTTCTTCCCCGAACTCCCCTCGGCAATGAAGGCAGTTACGATCATCTTAATGAAAGGCCACATCCCCTGCGCCATGGAATTCATGGACAGAAAGTGTATCACGCTGGTGAGAGATCTCCTCCCCTTCGAAGAGATGGACAGGACGGGCGCATTTCTCCTCGTTGAAACAGACGGCAATCCCAACATGATCGAAGGCGACATCGAGGCGATGGGTCATACCTGTCTGGAATGCGATGCCATGAATGTGATTATGGCCCCCGATTCGGTGAAGCGGGCCCGGATGTGGGAGGTCCGAAGAGAGGTATCACTGAGGATAGAAAAGAGCTTCCCCCTCTACATACCCGAAGATGTGGTTGTACCCCTGGGAAAGATAGCCGCCTTTGTGGCCTGCCTCCCCGAATATGAGCGGGCATACGGCATGAATATCTTTTCCTTCGGTCATGCAGGGGACGGCAACATTCATCTGAATATTACGGCAGAAGACGGGAAATCAAGAGAGAGGGTGGAAGAAGGGATTGAGAGTCTCTTGAAGCGCGTCATAGAAATGGGGGGAACCATATCGGGTGAACACGGTATCGGTATTGCCAAACGGCGCTACCTCCCCCTCGAACTCTCTGCGGAAAGTATCCGCATGCAGAAGGCGATCAAAGGGATCTTCGATCCCTCTAATATTCTCAATCCCGGCAAGATCTTTCAATAAAGAGGCTCCAATCAACAGGCCTTGATGATTATCTCTCGCGCAAAGGCCTTGATATCGGCCAGATCCGCTTCGTCGGGATGTCCGAAGGCACTCTGCGCCTCTTCACACCACGGTCTGTTTGCCGGTTCCTTGGCAAGATTTTCAATGACCTTTGGGTTCACTTCTCCCCGGCATGCGAAGGTTCCAAGCACCATGGCCTTGGACGCCAGACTCACTCCATGTTCGAGAGCCGTCCGTGCCTTTTCGTTGCCCCGTGCGGAGCCATGCGTCGAGAATAAAGCCACTTTCTGACCCTTCGGCAGACCCTTTATAAAGGACTGCACCTTTGCCGGAACGCTATGGACATGTACCGGAAAGCCGCAGAAGATAATATCATATCCCTCTTTCGACCGTACCTCATCGATAGTCATAAGATCTTTTTCCGCATTCACGGCATCATAAATAGCCCGTGACAGTTTTTCAGTATTTCCCGTTTGTGAAAAATATGTTATCAGTAGCTTCATCGCATTCTCCTTTCAAGATCCTGACAGTGGCATATACTGTATTTACCGGGATATTTCAAGGGTATTTGACGTTAGCTATTGATATTAATTCTAATTTTCTATATGGACTATCCAGTTCCTCGCAGAAATGCAAGGGGAGTTTCACATGCATGACAAAGATACAACAGATATGACCCTCTTCGTCAGAACCTCCGGTGAAGATATCGCCGGATGGCAGAGACAAAAGATTGTCGATGCCCTGATTCGAGAAACGAATGTAGATATCGATACTGCAAAAGAGATAAGCAGAGATGTTGAAAGACAGATCATCACCTCCGGGATAGACTACCTGACGGCCCCCCTTATCAGGGAACTGGTCGATGCGAAGCTTCTGGAGCGGGGGCTCGAAGGGGCGACAAAGATGCATGCCCGTATCGGATTCCCCCTCTATGACGTGGGACAATTGCTCCTGTACCGCAATAAGGAAAACGCCAATGTCCCCCACAGTCCCGAGGGGACAAACCTGACACTGGCCGAAGGAATAAAAAAGGAATATGCCATCCTCGCTGTCTTTTCAGAAGATGTGGGATACGCCCACATGACGGGTGACATTCATCTCCATAACCTTGGATATATCGACAGACCCTACTGTGCCTGCCAGTCCATTGAATATATAAAAAAATTCGGCGTAAACCTCCCCAACTCGCTGACGGTTACGGCACCGGCAAAACATGCCGAAGTGCTATTAATTCACATGATCAGATTCGCCGCCGCCCTCCAGGGGAATTTTGCAGGGGCCATCGCATGGTACGGCGTCAACCTCTTCTTTGCCCCCTACCTGACCGGCCTCAGTCACAGGGAGATAAAACAGCTTTCCCAGATGCTCATCTATGAATTCTCACAGCAGGCCGTGGGCCGGGGCGGGCAGACCATGTTTACCGATATACACCTCTACTGGGAGGTGCCCAGACATCTCGAAAATGTACAGGCCATCGGTCCCGGAGGTGTTTACACGGGAAAAACCTATAATGAATATGCCGAAGAGGCACAAGGCTTTGCCCGGGCTATTTTCGAGGTATTCAGAGAGGGCGACAACGCTGGGCGTCCCTTTGTCTTTCCCCGGCCCATGGTCCACATTACCGATAAATTCTTCGAGACAGAGGGCCACGAGGAATTCCTCAACCTCATATGCGATGTTGCCGCAGAAAAGGGAAATACCTATTTTGTCTTCGACAGGGGGAGCACGATCAATGTATCGGAATGCTGCCGCCTCGATCTTGCAACCGACAGAAAGGAACTGGAGAATATTCAGAGCCCATGGAATATGAGATACTTTGCCCTCCAGAATATTTCCATCAACCTTCCCCGGCTGGGATACAGGGCCGAGGGCGATGACGAGAGGCTCTTTTCACTGATTTCCGAGACACTGAAACTGGCGGCACGGGCACATATGGAGAAGAAGAACTTTATAGAAGGACTCATGTCCCACGGCAGCGACGGCCCCCTTTCACTCCTCACCATGGAAAAGGACGGCACCCCCTATCTCCAAATGGAGAGGGTAAAATACCTCATGGGTATGGTGGGACTCAATGAACTCATCGCAGTTCACAAGGGACGGCAGCTCCACGAATCAGCAGATGCCCGAACCTTTGCCTTAGAGATAATCGGATATATGAAGGACGTTACCGACAGACTGAGCCAAGAGCTGGGCATACGCTTCGCCTTGCAGCAGACACCTGCAGAGAGCACGCCCTACCGCTTTGCACGGCTCGATCTCAAGCACTTTTCACCCCTCTCGGGGCGTTTTGTCAAGGGAGATATCGCAAAGGGTGAAATATATTACACGAATTCGACACACCTTGCCGTCTCAGCCGCCGTCAGTCCCATTGACAGGGTAACCTTTGAGGGTGCCTTTCACCCCTTTATCGAGGGTGAAACGATAACACCTCTGTGGATAGGCGATTCACGGCCATCGAAGGAATCGCTGGCACAGTTTATCACAAGGGTGTTTACAGAAACTAAAAACCAGCAGATAGTCTTTTCACCCGACTTTACCACCTGCCTCAACTGCAACAGGACGGCCAGGGGCCTCAAAGACCGGTGCGAGCACTGCCAATCAGAAGATGTTGAGGGGATAACCATGATTACCGGTTATTACTCCAGAATATCGGACTGGAATAAGGGAAAGCTTGCCGAATTACGGGACAGAAAAAGAATGGGCGAGTTTTTTTAAAAGCCCTTTCCCCGCCTTGACATATCGAAAGACCATCTATATATTATTTCAAAAATGAATGGTTTCAGAGATATGGACGACATCGAAGATATTATAATTCAGATATTCAAAGAGAGCAGTCGATTGAAGGAGGTTTTCATCAATGAAAATCTCTCGAGAATTGTCAGGATAGTCGACGCCATAATAGGAACGCTGAAAGAAGATAAGAAAATACTCTTGTTCGGAAACGGGGGGAGTGCGTCAGACGCGCAACACCTTGCCGCGGAATTCGTCAACCGGTTCATCATTGAGAGGCCTCCCCTTCCGGCTATTTCCCTCAGCACAGATACATCAGTTATAACGAGTATCGCCAACGACTACGATTATGCCGACATCTTTGCAAAGCAGATACGGGCCATAGGCAAGGCGGGAGATATAGCCTGGGGCATCAGCACAAGCGGCTCTTCACCCAATGTTGTAAAGGCCTTGGAAACTGCGAAAAAGATGGGAATGTCGACAATCGCATTCACTGGAAAGGAAGGGAGCAAGATGGCGGCAATCGCCGATTACTCTCTCACTGTCTCGTCCACAAGCGTGCCCCGCATTCAGGAGATTCATATCACGGCGGGACATGCGATATGCGAGATGGTCGACTACAAACTATTCAAGAGCCCTGGTTCATAACTGAGAAAGATAGGGAATTTCATGGCACGAAAGGCAAGCGAAAGACAGAAGAAGGAAAAGGTTGTTGTAGAGGTAACATCCGCTGAAGAGGTGGGGGAACGGAAAACAGACGAAGTGAAAGATGCTTCCGATGCTTTGGAAAAGGCGACAAAAGAAGCGGCAGAAAATTATGACAAGTTTGTCCGCCTCAGCGCCGAGTTTGAAAACTACAAGAAACGCAGCGCAAAGGATCGTGCCGATCTCCTGAAATATGGCAATGAACGGCTGATCAGAGATATATTGCCCATCATGGACAGCATGGAGCGTGCCCTGGAACAGGTATCCATCTCCGATGATCTCGATGCCTTCGTTGAAGGGTTACGGCTGATATACGAAAAGCTCTATATCACCCTGGGAAAAACAGGTGTTGAAAAAATAGAGACGGCAGATCAGGACTTTGATCCCAATTATCATCAAGCCATGCTGCAGGTTGACACCGATGATTGTGATGCCGATAATAAGATAGCCGATGTCTTTGAAACGGGATATTTGTTAAACGGCAGATTATTGAGACCGGCAAAGGTATCCATTTTAAGATACACAAAAGAAAATAAAGAATCAAAACAGTAGATATATACCAAGGAGGTTTAGTAAAAATATGGGAAAGATTATAGGAATTGATCTTGGAACGACAAACTCCTGTGTCGCCGTTATGGAGGGGGGAGACCCCATCGTTATAGCAAATCAGGAAGGAAGCAGAACCACACCATCGGTAATCGCCTTCACCGAGAACGGAGAACGGCCCGTTGGACAGACCGCCAAGAGGCAGGCCGTAACCAACTCTGAAAATACCATCTACGCGGTAAAGAGACTCATCGGACGACCATACTCATCCAAGGAAGTTCAGTACGATATAACCATAAGTCCCTTCAAAATTACCAAGGCGGCAAATAGTGATGCACAGATAACGTCGCGGGGCAAGGATTACAGCGCACCGGAGATATCCTCCATGATACTGGGAAAGATGAAACAGACAGCCGAGGATTACCTGGGAGAGAAGATAACGGACGCCGTCATCACCGTGCCTGCATACTTTAACGATTCACAGAGGCAGGCAACGAAAGACGCCGGGAAAATAGCGGGACTGAACGTCCTGAGAATCATAAACGAACCGACGGCCGCATCACTTGCCTATGGCCTCGACAAGAAAAAGGACGAGAAAATAGCAGTCTTTGATCTCGGTGGCGGTACCTTCGACATCTCCATTCTCGAATTGGGCGAGGGCGTATTTGAAGTGAAATCAACCAATGGTGACACCCATCTGGGAGGAGAAGACTTCGATCAGAAACTGATAAATTACATTGCCGACGAATTCAAGAAGGACCAGGGCATCGACTTACGGAGCGACAAAATGGCCCTCCAGCGGATCAAGGAGGCGGCGGAAAAGGCAAAGATGGAACTCTCCACTTCCATGGAGACGGATATAAATCTTCCCTTTGTAACGGCAGATGCCTCCGGTCCCAAGCACTTGAATATGAAGCTGACACGGGCCAAACTAGATATGCTTGTAGGGGATCTCATTGCACGGCTGGAAGCCCCCTGTAAAACGGCTATGAAAGATGCGGGAATGAGCCCGAAGGATATCGATGAGGTGATCCTCGTGGGAGGCATGACACGCATGCCTGCCGTACAGAATAAGGTAAGGGACATCTTCGGAAAAGAGCCCAACAAAGGTGTAAATCCCGACGAAGTGGTGGCCATTGGGGCAGCCATCCAGGCGGGTGTGCTGGCGGGAGACGTGAAGGATGTCCTTCTCCTCGATGTGACCCCCTTGTCACTGGGAATCGAAACGCTTGGTGGTGTCATGACAACACTGATAGACAAGAACACCACCATTCCCACAAAGAAGAGCCAGACATTCTCGACGGCAGCCGACAATCAGCCCGCCGTGAGTATCCATGTCCTGCAGGGGGAACGCCCCATGGCAACCGACAACAGGACGCTGGGCAAATTCGAACTCTCCGGTATACCAATGGCATCGAGGGGAGTGCCTCAGATCGATGTCTCTTTCGACATCGATGCCAACGGCATCGTCCATGTTTCGGCCAAGGATCTTGGTACGGGAAAGGAACAGAGCATCAAGATCACCTCTTCAAGCGGACTTTCAGAGGAAGAGATCAAGAACCTGGTGAAGGAAGCGGAGGTCCACGCCGAGGAGGACAAAAAGAAGAAGGAACTCATCGAAGTGAGGAATCAGGCCGACACGCTGGTATACAGCGTTGAGAAAAACCTGAAGGACATGGGAGATCAGGTGGATGCCGAAGAGAAATCCCGAATCGAGGAAACCATAACCAAGATTAAAACGGCCATGGAAGCGGATGATCTGGAGGCCATCAAGGCCGCCCAGGAAGAGTTGACCCAGGCGTCACACAAACTTGCCGAGGCCATGTATGCCAAGGCCGCAGCAAAGGGAGAGGCTGCGGGGACGGAAGGTGCAGGACCTGAGGCCGGTGGAGCAGGGGCGGAACAGACCGGAGCGGCACAAGGCGACGACGATGTAGTCGATGCCGATTTCGAAGAGGTAAACAAGGAATAGCAGAACAACAATCGCGAGAAAGGAGGGACAGGCAACTATTTAACCTGTCCCTTTTTTTTATTTTGATTTTGCCACATTTTTGTGTAAAGTTTGCATTGTAGAATATCCTGGAAAAAATGATTTTCAAGAAAGAACCTGAAAAAGATGTGCCCCACGATAAACAAGATTATGGCGATCCTGGTGGTGATACACCTCTTTCTGCCGACATGTGTCTCCATGATACCGGCGGCTCAGGCCGAAGGGATAACGGGCAGGCACCACATAGAGCTACTGAAGGACAGGGAATATTTCGAAAAACTCCTGGAAGCGATCGGGGGAGCACAGAAGGAAATTGTAATGGCATTTTTCCTTTTCAAGACAAATGGTTATAAAAGCAGCTATCCCGATATACTCCTCAATCATCTCGTTAAAGCAGCCGAGCGAGGTGTCAGGATACGGGTTCTGCTCGAGAGAGGCAAAAGGGAAACATCGCAAGTCGATCAGAATAACAGGGAGACGGCACTGAGGTTGAGAGGAAGTGGCATTTCGGTCTCTTTTGACACTCCCCGCAGGACAACCCATACAAAGGTAGTTGTCATTGACGGGAGATACACCATTCTGGGGAGTCACAACCTGACCAGTTCGGCGCTGAAGTACAACCACGAACTATCTCTTTTTGTAGACTCGCGGGAACTTGCCACGAAGACACTGACATATATTAACACGTTGCATTGATGAGGATGAGATAGTGACCGTAATGAGATTGGGAAAAATTTTATGCATATGCAGCCTGATAGTAATCTTTCTTGCCGCCGGATGCGCTCCTGTAGCGGTCAAGAAAGAGGAGATACCTCCCCTTATCCCAAAACCGTCGGTACCAGTCTTACCACAGGAAGAGATAAAGGCTGACCTCGAAAAGAGACGCGACCAGGCCCGTTTACAGCTGAAAACCGCCGAAGAGGCCTATCAGAAGGGGAACTTCGCAGAAGCCATGAACCTCTACGGGAATGTATTGAACACCATTCACTGGGGCGAAGAGGCCTTCCTGGCCCGCCTCAGAAGGGGTGAAATTTACATTAAGGGGGAACAATATGATAAGGCAGTCGGGGAACTGAAGCTGATCCCCAAACGATTTAAGAAGGACCCCATCTATTACGATGCCCTCTACAACCTCGCCCTTTCCTATTCACGATTGGGAGACTATGACCTTTCGGAGAGATTCTTACAGGAGAGCCGGGAGGGAAAAATCACCGCCCGGCGCAGAATGGAAATCGAAATCCTTGAGGGAGAAAACAGAGAGGGGAGGGGAAAATATTATGACGCCCTTGCCTGGTACATGAAGGCCCTCGAAGGGAAACCGGAGAAAGGCCTGGAGACCTCTATAAAAGACAGGGTGGAAACAATTATAGACGATCGCCTGTCCATCGAGGAGATGGAAGAGGGACAGGCGAAATACAGGAAAGAATACCCCGCCGGGTATATCTTGTATAAACTGAGTAGGACCTATTTTGAAGAGGATGAAACAGATAAGGCAAAGGCCGCATTGGATACATTCATAGAGAGATACAAGGGCCATGAATACTATGGAGAGGGGGAAAAACTTCTCCAGCAGCTCATCGAAATCGGCCTGGTGGACCGCTATGCCATAGGGTGCATCCTCCCCTTGACGGGAAAATATGCGACCTTTGGCAAGAGAGCCTTAGACGCCATCATATTCGCCACCGGCGTTTTCGATGCCGACAGCGCAAGCCCCATAAAACTGATAATAGAAGATTCGAATAGTAACCCGGAAACGGCCCGCAGAGCGGTGACGAGGCTGATCACCGAAGAGAGGGTAATCGGCATCATAGGCCCCCTGGGAAGCGCAACGGCACAGGAAGCGGCACAGGAAGCCGAGAGCATGAGTGTTCCCATCATCACCCTTACACAGAAAGAGGACATAACGAATATGGGGGACTACATCTTTCGCAACTTCATAACGAGCGAGATGCAGGTAAAGACGCTGATCAGATATTCCTTCGAAAACCTGGGGATAAAGACCTTCGCCATCCTCTATCCCCGTGACAACTACGGAACCAAAATGATGAATCTCTTCTGGGACGAAACGATCAAAGCGGGGGGTGAAATCAGGGGAGTGGAGTCCTATAAGGGCAATCAAACCGATTTCAGCAAGGAGATCAAGGCCATCGCCGGCATTACATACATTGTAAGGGGGAGCCAGTCGGAAAAGGAACCGCAGCCGACTATCGATTTCGATGCCCTCTTTATACCCGATTCCTATTCCCGTATATCAATGATAGCACCCCAATTGGCCTTTTACAATGTCACGGAGATACAACTGCTGGGTACAAACAGCTGGAACTCTCCAAAACTTCTGGAAGGGGACAGCAAATTCCTCGATGGATCGATCTTTGTGGACGGGTTTTTCCCCAACACCTTTTATCCACAAGTAAGGGATTTTATCGACCGCTTTTACGTCGCCTTCGGCAGGGAACCGCAGGACATGGAGGCCCTGGCCTATGATGCCACCAAAATAATGGTGGACCTTATAGCGGGGGGAACGGTCAGGACACGGACCGATTTAAGGGACGATCTGGGCAGGCTGGAGGATTATCCCGGCATAATGGGCAAGACCACCTTTACGGAGACGGGAGATGTGGAAAAGTCCCTCTATGTCTTGACGGTGCGGGGAAATGAAATAGTCCAGATACGCTAACAGATGTGGTGAAATAGTTATAATGAGAATTCTCCTTACAAATGATGACGGCATATATGCCGAGGGACTGGCGGCCCTCTACGGCGAACTCTCGGGAAAGGCCGATTGCCTCGTCGTGGCACCCGAGACGGAGCAGAGCGCCGTGGGTCACGCCATTACACTGTCGCGTCCTCTCATGGTGAGGAGGATAAAAAGAAATGGCCAATTCTGGGGATATGCCGTGGCAGGCACACCGGCGGATTGCGTGAAAATCGCAACGAGAGAACTTGCGGAAGAACCCTTCGACCTGGTGGTGTCGGGGATCAATCTGGGGGCCAATGCGGGAATCAATGTAATCTATTCGGGAACGGTATCGGCGGCAACGGAAGGGACCATCATGGGAATCCCGTCGCTGGCCTTCTCCCTCGATACGAGAAGTGAAAAGGCCGATTTTTCCTTTGCCGCACGATTTGCAGGGAAACTGGCACTCTCAGCTGCATCGAACGGTTTTACGAGGGGACTCACACTGAATGTAAATATCCCGGCACTTCCGCGAGAAGAGATCAAGGGCATTGCCGTTACACGTCAGGGACCTCAGCATATGACGGAGACCTTTGAAAAGAGAGTGTCCCCGCGAGAAGAGACATACTACTGGCTTTCAGGAAAGATGTCCTTCTCCGAAATGGGTCCTGAAGATTCCGACGTTGCGGCACTAAAGAAGGGGATGATATCCATAACACCCATCCATTACGATCTTACCAAGCATGACGCCCTGGGTAAACTGGACAGGGATATAACCGATCATCTCCTCGATGACCTGTAGGATCATCGTATCATGAAGACAGGGATGGTGCTCTTCCTGATCACATAGGACGTGGTACTCCCCAGGATCAGCGACCGTATCCTGCTGTGACCATATGCGCCCATTACCAGCAGATCGATTGAACCGTCGCGGGTAAACTCAATTATTCGTTTCTCTTCCTTACCACTGCCTACTTCGATGACGCTGTCACAATCACACGATTCCAGCAAGGCCTCCACCTTTCCCGTCAAGGCATTGGCCCTCTTGTCATAATCAGTTACTATCAAAACAGTGAGTGGCCAGCCCATCTTCTCCGACAGCTCGACGGCCGCATGGAGGGCCCTCTCGGAAGGCCCGCTTCCATCATAGGCAAGACCGATCGTCTCCACTTCGCGAAAACCGACGGGTGTAATCAGAACGGGGCTCCCCGACTTTCGGACGACGGCCTCCGACGTGGAACCGAGCAGCCCGCCGTGTGTCAGGGAATAATGTTCGCCTCGCTGTGCAAGGATTATGCAGTCAGCCCCCGTGCCCTCTTCAATGATCATCTCATCAACTATGCCGGTCATCTTCTTCACCTGAGGACGTAATCCCGCATCTACACACCGCTTCGCAAAATCGGCAAGGATCGTATCCCCCCGCTCCTCCAGGCCCTTTTCAATGAGGGGAACAAACTCATGAGAGGGAGGCACCCCCATCGAACCTGAGATATCGTTGAAGAGGGGGCTCTGGATGACCTTTATATCCACGATATAGAGGCCCGTAAGGCGGGCATTACATTTATGGGCCAGATAGATCCCGAATTCCAAGGCAATGTCGCTGTATTGAGATCCATCGGTGGGAATAAGGATATTTTCAAACATGGCATCTCCTCCTTATGTTAAGAGGCCGGAAAGAGACCTCTGCCTGTCAGTTGAAGAGAGATAGAAGAATATCCCATATCTTTGAGCAAGTCCAGGGGAAATCGGCGCCCTTCGGGGAAGCTGTTGATTACCTTCCAGCCAGGGACCCCGTCCTCCGGTGTTCCCTCATTGTCTGCCAGATGGTAAGCAGTCGTACGGCAATAATAGCGATTAAGAGGCGCGGCACCCAGAGCCAGAAGAGACTGATCCCCAGGGGCAGATAGAGTGCCGGGTCCTCTATGAGGGAATGATTGATGCCGATGGAGAGATGCAACGCCTCCAGTTCATCTGTCGACAACAAACCCCGTTTCGTCTCCTCCACTATCAAGGCACCCCCATATGAGAGACCGAAGAGAACGGCCGTAATCCACAGAAAACCGACCCTTTCGCTGAGTCCCATGATCTTGAGGAGAGGTGACAGGAATGTAACGACAGGCGATATCCATCCAAAACTCTTTAAGACCTCCTGAAAGGTCACGATTGCCATAATGATAAAAAGGACCTTTACCACAAGTGACAGCGTGGCATAGACCCAGTCTTCTATCATCACCATGAAGGTCGGTGCGGCCTGAGATGCCATATCGAGAGATTTCATCTCGATCTGACCCGTCGTATCGACAAAGGGCGCCACAATAAAAAGGGTGATCAGCGCCAGAAAGAGCCGTGCACATGTCGCCTTCAGGGGATGATATCCCGAATTTCCCTGGATGATCCCCTCCTGAATCAGGTTGTGTGCCATGAGAAGAAAGACCGCTATCAGCGTCATCTGGCCCACAGTAAGGGGGAGCACGACCATGGAGGCAATCGCCCCATAGGGACCTGCCAGCATGCCGACGAGCAGGGGAACGGCAGCGATTGATGGAAGACCGACCAGTTTCATAATCGGTTCGAGAAAGAACTCGCACCCGTCGATAACGCCGCTCCACGCGAAAACAGATGTCATGAGGGAGATGGGGAGGATAATCTTCATCATCCACCCAAAGGCACTCCATCCCCCGGAGAGACCACGTACAAGCGCCCCCTTTAGTTTTTTCTTACACGGTAAATGCATTGGTATAATGGAGAATAAAGCGCATACCGACTCACCGATGGTAATACAATGACTGCACCACCGTCACATGAGGACACGATCTTTTTGGTTAATTTTGATTGCGACAGACGACCCTGTCATGGCAGGTCGCCCGATAGGGGCGGGAAGCACCTGCCCTTAACAGGGCGGATGGCTTTTAGCGGCACCTGTAAGCCAGGTTTTGCCGGGGCCTTCCGTGACTAAAATGTTCGTTACCCTTTTGGGGTTGTTTTCTTAGTCTTTAATCTTTCTTTCGCTTTCAGCTTCAGCCTCTTTTTCCTTCTCCTTTTCCTCCTGTCGAGTTCCTTTTTTCGCTCAATCTTCTTGTGATTCCCCATATGTAGAGCCCCTTTTCATGTGCATCGGCTCTATCCCCGGAAATGACAGCTACATTCGTGATCAATTCCGGGAAATAATCTCCTTCATGGCCGCGATGGTCCGGCTGTAATCGTCGCTTGTAAAGACGGAAGAGCCAGCCACAAAGATATCGACGCCCGCCTCGCTCACCAATCCGATATTGTCGAGGGTAATCCCGCCATCCACCTCGAGGAGGACATGGGGCGCACGGTTATCGATGAGCGAACGCGTCCTTTTTATCTTGGGCAGGACGGTTTCGATAAACTTCTGCCCTCCAAAGCCGGGATTTACCGACATGATGAGGAGGAGATCCAGATCCCCTATGATCTCTTCGACACAGGAGATGGGCGTCGCCGGATTGAGTGAAAGGCCCGCCTTGATGCCCGCAGCCTTTATGACGCCGATGGTCCTGTGGAGGTGTGACGCCGTTTCGGCATGGACAGTGATAAAATCACTCCCTGCATCGACAAAGTCATCGACATATCGCTCGGGATTCTCGATCATGAGGTGGACATCGAAGGGGAGTCTCGTAACCCTCCTCAGCGATTTGACGACGGCGGGACCGATGCTGATATTCGGCACGAAGTGGCCGTCCATGACATCGATGTGGATTATGTCGGCGCCTGCTTCCTCAACCTTTTCTATCTCCTCTCCCAGCCGCGCACAATCGGCCGAGAGGATGGATGGTGCAATCTTTTTCATATCAGTATTCCATAATGATTGTGTATTGTCTTCCCGTATCCGTCTCTTTCAGTGAAAGCCTCAGTTCGCCGGCCTTCTTTGCCTCTCCCGGGAAGAAGATAAAACCGTGTGAAATCTCATAGGGAGGTACGGGCTCCCGCTCGAGGGACCTTTTCCGCAGATCCTCGCCGATCTTTTGCTCCGCGCTCCTGTCGGTCAATCCCCGAGCCCCCCCCATGGTCGCACCCGCAGCGGCGCCGACGGCAGCCCCCTTCATGGCGGCATCGCCCACATTGTGCCCCGATACGATCCCGATGGCGGCACCGATGATGGCCCCGGCCGTACCGGCAAGGAGTCCCGATTTTGTCGACTCGGGAGCAATGTCACCCAGTTCAGTCTTCTTTGCAATTCTGTCGTAGGCAAGCCCCGCATCGATGACAGGCCAGAGATTCTTCTCAC
>CAYMYS010000042.1:0-24026 GCA_964394725.1 uncultured Syntrophaceae bacterium | reverse complement strand
CATCGATGATCAGTACCGATTCCCTCTCATCGCTGGTAAGTCGATTGAAGAAGCGATAAAGCCGGGCGCCGAGGGTCAGTAGAAAGCGACGCCAGTTGGAGTGGGACCCCTTTAGCAGATCATAAGCCGCATCCTTTCCGAAGGGAACATCGTCATTGATGACGATACCCCGGAAAAAGTTTTTTCCGAAGAAGGGCAAAGAAAATATAGGTTTTATCAAAGAGCGAACGCTGTATCCGTGCCGTTTACGGACGCCACAGCGGTGGAGCATGGTTGAAACATTGAAGCGTTTGAAAAAATCGTCAATCTTGTCAATAATACGAACATCAGCTTGAGTTTGGGAGGCGATCTTGGTATGGTGCATATGAGCCCTTTCCTTTTGATATTATTGTGTTTTGTGGGAAATTCACTATAACTCAAAAGACTGGGCTCTTCAAGTATTATTATCTATTATTTCGATACTTTATGCCATATCAAGCCTCGTTTTTATTAAACCCGAAAGTTGAGTTATTTATTCATATAAATATAAATTCTCTGCACAACCGTTCACGGTTATCGGCTCACAGCTTACTGTTTTCCCCTGGAATATTCTTTCTTTCCTTTCCTACCACACTATCTTATTCTTTTTAACCGTGAACCGATAACTGTAAAGGGCAAACTGTTGCCTAATCGGGGAATAATCCTAAAAAAAGCACTCCCCCCTTTCTTTTCCTGTTGTACCACCATAAAGATTTTGGTAGCATCATCAAAGCACGAGCACACCCATTGCGGATAACAGGAAACGATTACCCCATGAAGCATATTATTCTAGGCACGGCGGGCCATGTCGATCACGGAAAGACAGCCCTTGTCAAGGCCATTACCAATGTGGATACAGACAGACTCAAGGAGGAGAAGGAGAGGGGAATCACCATTGAGCTCGGCTTCGCCCCCCTTACACTGAAAAGCGGCCAGAAGGTGGGAATTATCGATGTCCCGGGGCACGAAAAATTTGTGAAAAATATGGTCGCCGGCGCAGGCGGCATCGATGTGGTCATTATGGTCATTGCCGCCGACGAAGGTATCATGCCCCAGACGAGGGAACATCTGGAGATATGTGAACTCCTGGCAATCAGACAGGGTATTGTCGCCCTCACCAAGATCGACATGGTTGACGATGAGTGGCTTGACCTCGTGAGAGACGACGTCGGAAACTTTCTCCAGGGTACCTTTCTGGAGGATGCCCCCATCATTCCCCTTTCTTCCCTTACAGGCGCAGGAATCGAGCAATTTCTCGATGAACTCAACAGGGTAGTCGAAAGGGGCGAAGAACACACCCTTTCGAGCTTCTTCAGACTCCCCATAGACAGGGTCTTCACCATGAAGGGCTTCGGAACGGTAGTGACAGGGACACTCATATCGGGAAACACCACCGTGGGTGACACCGTTGAGCTTCTGCCTCAGGGTAAAAAGGCAAAAATACGGGGGTTACAGGTCCATAACGAAACATCAAAGAGTGCAATAGCGGGACAGCGGACGGCCATCAACCTGCAGGGAATAAACAAATCGGCAATAGAGCGAGGCGATCTCCTTGCCTGCACCGATACCTTCGAACCGTCCAATCGCTTCGATGTCCTCTTCACATACCTCCCCAGCGCACGAATAAAAATCAAAGACAGGTCACGGGTGAGATTCCACATCGGAACGGCGCAGATCCTATCGAGGCTTATATTGCTGGACAAAAAAAGTATTGAACCGGGAGAGGATGTCTATGCCCGAATATATCTCGAATCCCCCGTTGCAGCCACGGCAGGAGACAGGTTCGTCATACGGAGCTACTCACCCATAACAACAATCGGCGGAGGCAAGATCCTCGATCCCCTGGTTACCAAAAAGAGACAGCCAAAGCAGGCCCTGCTCAGAGAGCTGGAACTGCTCGATAAAGGAGATGAAAGGGAAAGAACAGCCGTTATAATGGAGAGGGCAGGTCTTGATGGAATATCGGACCGCCGTCTTTCGGTAAGAACGGGAATCACCTTCAAGAAACAGAAAAAGATACTGGAAGAGATGTTCTCGAAAAAGGAGGCGATCCTCCTCGAAAGAGAACCGCAGAAGGTCATGTCGCCGAAGATATATAAAGACTTTCAGGAGCGTATCGTTCTGGAAGCGAAGACGTATCACGAACGGTTTCCCCTGAAGGACGGCTTTTTCAAGGAAGAACTCCGCATATCCACAGGTGGCTTTATCGACCAACCCCTCTTCAACAGGGCCATCAGGGATCTGGAAGGCGATGGAATCATCGTGGTAGAGAAAGACAAGATTCGCCTTAAAGACCACACAGTCGATCTGAAGGACGACCTGGAAAATCTGAAGAGGGAGATAGAAGACATATATCGGGAGGCCGGTCTTACCTCCCCCTCGACGAAGGATGTCCTGTCACGATACCCGGACAGGAAAAGAGAGGCCGCCAATATCCTGGCCGTCCTTTTTAATGACAAGATCCTCGTCAAAATAAATGAAGAGATGTATTTTCACAGGGGTGCCATCGAGGACCTTGAGAAACGATACAGGAGGCTCCTTGAAGAGGAAGGGGAATCATCACCAGCCACGTTCCGCGATTTGACGGGTCTTTCACGCAAGTATACCATTCCCCTGATGGAATATTTCGATAAGATAAAGCTGACGATACGTGTGGGTGATCACAGGGTAATGCGGGGCAGGAACAACGGATGAGAAAAGGACTGAAAGAGCTGAAAATCCTTCAGATAGAAAAGAACTGCTCTTCCGTGATTTCAGACTATGTCATAGACGAGATTCACGTCGATCTTTTCCTGAATGACACTCCATTTACCACCATCGCCTGCACGGGCAACCACGTGAAAGACATGGCCCTCGGGTTTCTCAGATCACAGGGAATTTTAAGGGAATTACGTGATCTCCTACGATACGATGTCTCTCTCGATGGCAAGGGGGTACATGTCGTGACCGAGGGAAAAATGATACCCGATTTCCATGAATCCATCCTTTCCAGCGGCGCCAAGGAAAGAATTCAGGGGGAAGGAGAAAGAAGGATAGAATCCCCTGTAACAATATCGGTAAAATATGTCCTGAAGCTGATGAAAGACCTTTTGGGCCAATCCAGTCTTCACACAGCAACGCATGGCACCCACTGTTCCGCATTGGCCGACAGGTCGGGTATTATCACTGCGCGGGAGGACATCGGAAGACATAATACCATCGATATGCTGGGCGGCTATGCCCTGCTTGAAAAGATAGACTGTTCCGATAAAATGATCCTCACCACGGGGAGGGTCTCCTCGGAAATCGTAAACAAGGTATGGAAGCTCGGCGCTCCGGTGATTATCTCACATTCAGCCGCCACTTCCAGGGCCATTAACCTCGCAAAAGATGCGAGAATAACCATCGTCGGCTATGTAAGAAATGCCAAGATGAAGGTCTATTCCGGCGAAGAACGGGTGACACTGTGAATGAAAAAAAGGTTTACATAAAAGACATAAATCCGGGAGACAGGATCGACGACACCTTTTTAGTCGTGGAAAAGAATCTGGCCTCTTCCCAGAAAGGAAATCCCTATCTGGCAATCAAGCTCCGCGACAATACGGGTGACGTAGACGGAAGGGTCTGGGATAATGCCGTTGAATTAAACGGCCGCTTCAAGAAGGGAAACATAATACGAGTACAATCAAGGGCAATCAGCTACCGGAATGTCATACAACTATCGATTTCAGACATTACACCTGTCGATGAATCCCTGTTCAATCCAGCCGATTATTTCCCATCATCAAATATGGACATGGAGGAGATGTTCGCAGCACTTATGGGTTTTGTGGAAACCGTCGAAACGCCGCCATTGAAGGCACTGTTGGAACAGATATTCGGCGATGAAGACATTGCCTTTGCCTTTAAAAATGCCCCCGCCGCAAAGGGATTTCACCACTTTTACATTGGAGGACTCCTGGAGCACACGCTGTCCGTCGTAGAGCTACTGGAAAAGACGGCCGCCCACTATCTCAAGACAAAGAGGGATCTCATTATAGCCGGCGGAATGCTTCATGACATAGGAAAGATCAAGGAATTATCCTTCAGTAAGATGATAGACTACACAGATGAGGGGAGGCTCATCGGACACATCACGCTGGGTCTCGAAATCGTTAATGAAAAGATTGCCCTCATCGAAGATTTTCCAGAGCAACTGGCATTGGAGCTGAGACATATCATACTGAGCCACCACGGGGCGCTGGAATACGGTTCCCCCAAGCGTCCCAAAACACTGGAGGCCCTGATTGTCAATTTCATAGATGACCTGGATGCAAAGGTAAATGCATTTCAGACATCCATAGAAAGTTCCACTGACAAAGAATCGGACTGGACACCCTTTCACCGGCTCCTGGAACGGTTCATATACAAAGGCCGGTAGAAGACAGGGTACGTTCCATCACGTTCTCTCACCAAAGATGGCCCGTCCCACGCGTACGATGGTGGCACCCTCCTCTACGGCCACGGCATAGTCTCCTGTCATTCCCATGGAGAGTTCATCCATATGGACACCCGCTATGTCCTCTTCTGCGATCCGATCCCTCAGTTCTCGGAGTGCTACAAAAAATGGTCTTCCATCCTCGGGATCATCGAACCAGGGGGGCATGGTCATGAGACCGCGAATGGACAGGTTGGGAAATTGAGAAATTTGCCGGATGAGATCGATGACACCCTCTCGGGCGGCGCCCGTCTTCGACTCTTCTCCACCCAGGTTTACCTCGATGAGGATCTTCATTATGGCGTCTGCCATGTTCGCCCTCTTATCGAGTTCCATGGCGAGACTGAGGCGATCGATGGAATGGATCATATCGAAAAGCCTGACGGCATATTTTGACTTGTTGGTCTGGAGGTGGCCGATCAAGTGCCACTCTATAGTCCTGCCCATCTTTTCGATCTTCCTCTTCGCCTCCTGGACATAATTTTCTCCGATTATATCCACGCCGACCTCTATCGCCTCCAGAATCCGTTCATCACTCACCGTCTTCGTGACGGCCATGAGCCGTACATCGGAAAGGCTTCGCCCTGATTTCTCCGCCGCATCGGCAATTTTTCCCCTCACCCGTTCTATGTTTTTCCCGATTATTGACATGACTGTCCTCCCACATCCATAGTATTACCATTCGCTGTCTCATTTAAGCTCACCACCCCAAGACTCTCCAGTGCCGATACAACCTCGCAGAGGGGAAGTCCTATGACGTTGGTATGGGAGCCGCGTATCTCTCTCACAAAGAGGGCCCCCTTCCCCTGAACTGCGTACCCGCCGGCCTTATCGTAGGGTTCACCCGTTTTTATATACCACTCGATTTCATCAGGAGACATCTCTTTAAAGAAGACCTGAGACTCAACTGTATTTGCTATATTGACGCCGGTACTCTCCATTACTATGGAAAAACCGGTTATGACCATGTGCATCCGTCCGCTCAGTCTCTTCAACATCACCCGTACCTCTTCAGGGGTATCCGGTTTTCCCAGCACATCGCCATCGATCACCACTTCCGTATCGGCACCCAAGACCCAGGCATGGGGATGTTCTCGAGAAACGGTGCCTGCCTTCTCCCTGGCCAATCTCAATACGTGTCCCCGGGCCAGTTCCCCTTCCTTGAATTCCTCATCAATACCGCTGGCAATAATCTCAAAATCCAGTCCTATTCTATCGAGAAGCTCCCGACGTCGAGGCGACGCCGATGCCAGGATAAGTTGCTCTCCCATATCTCCTATATATCTCCCTTTCTCTTTTCCATAATAGATACGATTTCGCCCGTAAAGAGTGTTATAGAGGCAAGATAAAAAACCCATATAACCACATATACAAGTGCCTTAAGCGAACCGTAGACAAATCCCACAGGATTTCCACCCAACGATAGATACATGGTAAAGAGGTATTTTGCAAGTTCGAGAAAGAGTGTGCATATGACGCCCCCGATGAGCGCATGAGGAAAAGAAACCCTTATATGGGGTATAACCTTGAAGAGAAGGGTAAAGAAGATAATAATGACGAGAAGGGGAACAATGTATCCGATTACGGTATTGTAGACTGTAAGGCACTCTATGCCGCACCTATCGAGAAACTGCTTCACCATACCGATTCCGACGAAAAAGAGGATCGACGTCAATCCAACCGGTATGACTGCTATGCCGATAAACAAAGAAGCAACGTGGTTCCTGCGGCGTTCTACCCTGAATATGACGGCAAAGGCCGCTTCGAGTGACGTCATAACCATAGTTGAAATCCACAGGAGAAAGGCAAAGCCGATCCACCCCATAAATCCCGTTGTATCGGAGAGCCGCTTCACCTCGAAGAACAACTTCTGTTCCACATAGGGGTGAAGCTCTCGTATAAACTCCGAAACGGCCATATAGGCCCTCTCCGAAGAACCGAGGACGATCCCGCTGGCAAAAAAGAGGAGAAAAAGTATGGGAATCACCGAAATAATACAATAGAATGCCACGGCGGCAGCGAGGTTGGGACAATCGTCATCAAAAAACGCCCTCGTTGCTCGGGCAAGTATTGAAAATGGGAGAAGAATCAGTTTCATAAACCACCCTGTCTCTTTGCTGGGGTCATGTGACTTCAATTGATTGTAAAATCGACATGAAATCCGCCTTTTCAAACACCAGATCTGCGGATTTCATAGAAATAACTCCATAATTACCTCGGCCATTAACCTGTATCCCTCCTCATTAGGATGGGTAAGATCATGGAGAGTCAAATCACTAACGGCTATTCCTTCGGATATCTTTGATTTCCAGTACTCATGGACCTTTACGATGGGCAATTTATATTGTTCGGCCAGCGCATCGAGCTCGTCATAATAGGTCATCATTACTTCGTCCTGATGGGCATCGATAAGACAGACGGAGGTAATCAGCAGAATATCTGCATTCGACCTAGTCCCGATCTTTTTGATGATCAGCTCAATATTTTTTCGATAATCTTCCGTTGAGTATCCCGAAAAGGCGTCATTTAAGGCGAATTGGACAAAAACACAATCGGGATGAAGGACCAGTACATCCCTCTCAAGGCGTTGCAGTCCCCCTTCCGCTGTATCGCCCGATATTCCTCTGTTCACCAGATTGAATGTACTTCCCAGATAGGTTGCCCGTATCATCTTTTCCAGAAAGTCCAGATACCCTAAATCTACCATCCAACCGTCGGTAAGAGAATCGCCCAGCGCCACAATGGTTGTTGGCATTTTGGATCGAAGCTTTTCAATGGTCATTGCGGGTTTCATGTTATGCCCCCCTCATTATCTTATCGATAATTTTGCCAAATTGAAAAAGTCTTTAAAAACATTGGTGATATTTCTGTTGAAAATATTTTTACAATATTTTATACTACGAATGAAAAGTTAAATCATGCAAAATCATCTACCCGCAGAGTCTATCATGAGTGAAGTATCAATTGAAGATTATGGAGATGCAACAAATATTCAGATAACCCAACTGGAGGAAAAACTCACCCTCCGGAAACGGTTGCAGGATATTACCAACCGCATAAATGCGGCACAGAACCTGAAACAGATACTGGTAGACCTGAGAGATGAAATCCTTGATCTCTTCGATGCCCATTCCATTACCATCTATGTGGCGAACAGGCAGAGAAAAGAAATATACGCCATGTTTCTCGCAGGCTCGGAACTAAAACAGATCAGGCTCCCCATAAACAACAAGAGTATCGCCGGGTATGTGGCCAACAACAAAAAGGAGGTAAACATATCCGATGCGTACCGGAAGGAAGAACTGAATAATATCGACAAAGAACTCCACTTTGATGCGAGCTGGGATAAAAAATCAGGATTCAGGACGAGGGAGGTACTGGCGGTACCGGTCATGTATGAAAACGACATTATGGGTGTCGTGCAGGTCCTCAATAAGAAGAGCGGCGGTCAGTTTACCAGTGAAGATCAGGATTTTGTTGAAGAAATTGCCAATGTCCTGGGAATTGCCTTCATCAATCAGGAGAGGATAAGCAAAAAGAGAAGGACACGATTCAGCAGTCTTGTCAGCCATGGCATAATCAAGGAAGAAGACCTTGAGAAGGCCATAGAAAAGGCCCAACAGAACAGGCAAACGGCGGAAGATTATCTTATAAAGGAAATGAAGGTCACAAAGGAGGCTATCGGCAGTTCCCTGGAAGAATTTTACAATTGCGACTTCGTACAGTTCAATGACAAACAACCAGTCCCCTTCGAACTGCTGAAAAACCTCAAGGAGGAATATCTGCGCCGCGAGCTGTGGGTTCCCTTGGAACAAAAGGATGGAAAGATAAAGATCATCATAGATGATCCCAACAATATTATTAAGCGTGACATGATAGAAAATCTTCTCAACACGCGGAATGTAGATTACGACGTCGCCCTCTATGAAGACATCATTAAATATATCAATCATTTCTACCAGACAGGGGGAGGGGCGGATACAACAATAAGCGATATCATCGGCAGGCTGGACATAGACGAAGACGAATTCGAAGAAGATGACGAATATTCCGAATCCGACAGCATCATTATGCAGCTTGTCAACAGAATTATAAATGACGCCTACGCCCGCAATGCCTCTGACATCCATGTAGAACCGAATGTGGCGAAAAAGAATGTCGAAGTCAGATACAGGGTTGACGGTGCATTATCGATCTACCAGTCTGTCCCCTTCAGCTACAGATCCGCCATGGTTTCGAGAATCAAGATCATGTCTAATCTCGATATAACCGAACGGAGGCTTCCCCAGGATGGAAAGATAAAATTCAGACGCCCCCGGGGGGATGAGATCGAACTCCGCGTGGCCACAATCCCCACCCAGGGTGGAATCGAAGATGTGGTCATGAGAATTCTGGCAAAGGGAGAAACCATGCCCCTTGAGGACATGGGTCTTGCCAAACGCAATTACACATGCCTGACAGATATTATAGCCAAGCCCTACGGCATGGTGCTCGTTGTGGGGCCCACGGGTTCGGGAAAGACTACAACCCTGCATGCAGCCCTCCATCATATAAACAAACCGGACACGAAGATATGGACGGCGGAAGATCCCGTGGAAATCACACAGTACGGACTGCGACAGGTGCAGATCAATCCCAAAATAGGCTTTGACTTTGCACACGCCATGCGCGCCTTTCTCAGGGCCGACCCCGACGTAATCATGGTGGGGGAAATGAGGGATTACGAAACGGCAAAGACGGGTGTTGAGGCATCCCTGACGGGTCACTTGGTCTTCAGCACCCTCCACACAAACAGCGCACCTGAAACGATAGTGAGACTCCTTGATATGGGCATAGATCCCTTAAATTTCGCAGATTCACTCCTCGGCATACTCGCCCAGCGTCTGGTAAGAACACTCTGTAAGAGCTGCAAGGAGGAATACCATCCCACAAGAGAGGAGTACGACGAACTGGCACGCAGTTACGGTGAGGAACAGTTTGCCGCACTCAATGTCCCCTATACGGAGAACTTCAAGCTCCTGCGCGCTGCAGGATGTGCCAAATGCGAAAACACTGGGTACAAAGGGCGAATGGGCATCCATGAACTCATCATCTCTACGGATGAAATCAAAAGACTGATACAACAGCATGCATCGGTAGAGCAGCTGCGAGCTGAAGCCATAACCGGGGGGATGACAACACTGCTTCAGGACGGCATAAACAAGTGCCTTCAGGGATATACCGATTTCAGCCAGGTACGTCGCGTGTGTATTAAATAAAGTTCGCAGTTAACAGTTCACAGTTTATGCATTCCCACACTGGAACGTAGGAACGATATACCTTCTGTTTTTTTAACCGTGAACCGGTAACTGTGAACAGTGAACGGGCTAGGTTCCATATGACGTCTTGAGTTTCTTTTCCCTCTCATACCTCTCAAAGGCAAGCTGGATCAATCTGTCAATAAGGTGGGTGTAGGAAATACCGCTCGCCTTCCAGAGCATGGGATACATGCTTATCGAGGTAAATCCGGGGATCGTATTTATCTCATTTACAATGACCTCGTCTCTCTTCAGAAAGAAATCGACTCGCGCCAATCCCTCGCATGACAAGGTCTTGAAGGTAATCACAGCCAATTCCCTCACCCTGTCGGCTATGTGTTGAGAAAGTTTTGCCGGAATTTCGAGAGAAGCCCCATCTTCATCTATATATTTTGCCTCATAGGAATAGAATTCGTGCGTTGCGATGACTTCACCGGGCACGGATGCAACGGGATCATTGTTTCCCAGAACGGAACATTCGATCTCTCTCCCCTCAATAAACTCCTCTATCACTATTTTTGAATCATATTGAAATGCGTCTGAGAGGGCCTCTTGAAATCCCCCTTCACCGGTGACCTTGTGAACACCAACGGATGAGCCCATATTGGCAGGTTTTACAAAGAAGGGAAGGCCCAGTTTCTCGCACGCCTCCCCGTATTCAGGCAAGCGCTCCTCGGCCCGGCAAACGATAAACCGCCCGATGGGCACATTGGCATCTCGAAGAAGCCGCTTCATGATATCCTTATCCATCCCCACGGCAGACCCCAGAACACCGGCGCCGACAAAGGGAATGTCCGCCAGTTTCAAGAGGCCCTGGACGGTACCGTCTTCCCCGAAAGTTCCATGGAGGATGGGAAAGACGACATCGACTCTTTCCTTCAGGTTATCGCCTGAAAGATTCGAGATTTTCCCCTCGCTTTGCGGTACAAGGGCAACGCTATCGACAGACTTATTCAATTGTATCAACCACGGATTGTCGGCATTCAACAAAAAGGTGGATCGATTATTGAGATACCACTTCCCCGATTTATCAATCCCGATCAGGACAGGCCTGTACCTATCCTTGTCGAGGGCATCGATGACATTTTTTGCAGACTGCAACGAAACCTCATGCTCGGCAGATTTTCCACCAAACAAAATTCCAACATTAATCCTCTTCTTTCCCATAGTCTATAATCCCGCACCAAGATTTGAATCAACCATTTGCCGCCATTCTACCTTCACAACCTATTCCCCGCCAAATCAGCACTTGAAAGTTCTGAAAAAACATTAATTCTCACATATTTTCAATTAGTCTAATGATATTTGACAACTTTATCAAGACAGGATTTAATAAATCACAAAATGTTCGAATTTGCTTATATGAAATGCGAACCCGTCCCAATTGCCAATTACTGCTCGATTGAACGCCAGCTCACGAATGAGCCTGCGATAATGAGGAGGCATCCCACCCACAGGCTGATTCCCGGCATTACCTGAAGATATATTCAGCCGACCACAGCCGAAAGGAAAGGCGTAAAATAGGAACAAGACGCCACCAGAACAATATCACCCTTTCGCATGGCACTATCCCAGAAAAGGTAACCCAGGGCCGTCGACAGTCCCAACAATGCTACTTCCGCCGCAACGCGGACATTCCATGCGCCCTCTTCCGGATGGAGAAGGCAAAAAAGCAACAGCGTAAGTCCCGTACCCATTACGAACAATGGAACTCCTCCGATGCTATCGGGACCGGCCCACCGGCGGATCAGTGTTGAATAGAGTCCCCACGAAATAGCGGCTACAAAGCCAAGACCATATGCAACAGGATTGCTCAATACATTGGATGAAAAAGAACCCCATAAAATCGAGGTCCCCTGTGTCAAAACAAGGACGATGCCAAAAAACGCAACCACTGTTCCCGGTATCAATAACAAACTGGCCCTTTTCGATAGGATAAACAGTGAAAAGAGGATGGTGAGCATAGGCCACAGGTAATTCACCAGCCCGATTTCAAGCGTCTGCTGACGATTCAGGGCAAAACCAAGGGCAAGAAAAAGCGTTGTCGTGGAAAATAAGATTACATGCCAGGATAATCCCGCCTGTCAGATAAACAAACGCACCCGCCGCAAGGGGACCTATTTGTTCGGAAATGCTTCTTGCCAGAGCAACGGAAGTACTCCAGAGAAGGATTGCGCAGAAGCCGAGGGCCGTATGCCGGTTTATGTTTACTGTTCTAAAAATCATAGGATATATAAAAACCCTCACCTAGTTACCCCATCTGCTTGGGACTGGGGTAACTTTCACAGTGGTCCAAAACCATCCTGCATCCTCTCCGAAATAAGGAATGCCGGTATTATAGACGGTCCTGGAATCATAGTTGTAAGACGTGATTCGCCTTCCTCCGTAAAAGCCGGACGATTCCCCTTACCATCACACATCTTAAAATGAAACAGGAATCGAGAAAACGCTCATTGCGAAAGATACCCTTACCAGAGAACATACACAGCATTACCTTTTGTGAGATTTTCACTTGACATCGATTTCTATTACATATATAATTTTGTCCATACGGTCTTTTTAAGGGAAATAGCGAGAAGGGGAGTTTACTGCTGTATTATATTCCAACAGGATATGGTATACGCACATGCTATTTCGGGTGTTTGTGGATTCTAGCTAAGTTCAGTGAGTAAAAGTTGGCTTATTACCAACTGAGGTGGCCGGATGTTTAGCATTATGGAAGATATGGACCCTTTTCAAGTAACCCGTGGCATAACACCCCCTTGGAAGGTGTTTGCCCCAAAATTTAATTCCAAGAAAAAATGTCTCGACATACAGATTCATTCCCCCCAAAGGAGCATCGTTGCCTGTCCTGAATATAATAATGAGAAGCTGGAAGTCTATGACACTCAAGAAAAGAACTGGCGTCACCTAAACTTTTTTCAATACAAAACCTACCTGACAGCCAACATGCCACACATAAAGTGTGGTAATTGTGGTATCCATCCGGGTAATATCTCATGGACTCGATCCAGTGGCGGTTGTACGCTGCGTTTTGAGGCCATGATCATAACACCGGCTAAATCCATGTCGGCAAAAACCATCTCCGAGTTCGTCAATCCGCAAGACGTTCACTCATTGCGCGTGTTGCATCACTATATTACTGGCTCTATGGATATAGATGACCATTCCGACATCACTAACATCGGTATGGACAAGACATCTGGGAAACGCGACCATAATCATATACACCTTTTTGTAGATACTGATTGTCCTCAAATCTTTTTCGCCATAGCAGGTAAAGATGCATCTACAGTCGAACATCTCGGACAAGATTTAGTCGATCACGATGGAAACCCTGAAGCCATGGGGAAAACGAATTTGTAACAGGCATAAACAGTCTCGTCTCGGCAACCGAACCCCGAGTTCGAGATTATAATACAGACTAAATTCTTATTAATATGATTGACAGCATCTATAGAAAACTTCACTTTGGGTTACCCGTTCTACACAGCAAGCAGCGATTTTACACTGCCCGGTGAGGGCAGAAATAAACTATAATAATAGGAGGTTAATTACATGAATATGGAGAAAAAAGGTGTCATGGATTGGTATTTTAAGTCCAGTCTGATCGTGCGGATTTTTATTGGTTTTATTCTTGGGGCCGTCGTCGGACTTATGGTCGGTCCCGGTATTCTGTGGATTAAGCCATTTGGAGATCTCTTTGTTCGACTGCTGAAGATGATCGTCATGCCCGTTATCTTATTCACCCTCGTTGTCGGTGCGGCGAGTATTAGTCCGGCAAGATTGGGGAAGGTGGGTATCAAAATAGTCGCCTTCTACCTGCTCACTTCAGCCCTGGCCGTTGCCATCGGTCTCATTGTAGCAAATATCTTCCGCCCCGGTTCAGGTCTGGCATTGGGCGCCGGTGACGCTGCCGGGAAAACAATTCAGCAACCACACCTCGTGGATACACTGCTCAATATCATTCCAACCAATCCCTTTGGCGCCATCTCGGGGGGTAAGGTCCTGCCGACAATATTCTTCGCTATAATGTTCGGTATCGGTATCTCTTATCTCATGATAAGCAAGGACGAACGCATAAAGAAGGCGAGTACATTGGTATACAATTTCTTTGAAGGCGGCGCCGAAGTCATGTATCTTATTGTACGATGGGTGCTTCAGTACGCACCCATCGGCGTATTCGCACTGATCGCAGTCGTCTTCGGAACGCAGGGGGCCAAGGCCTTCGGTCCCCTGGGCATGGTCACACTTGCCGTTTACCTGGCATTAGTAATTCATATGGTCGTGGTCTATTTCGGATTCCTGAAGTTTTTCAAACTCAAGATTGGTACGTTTTTCGGAGGGTCCAAAGAGGCCATAACGACTGCCTTCGTCACCCGCAGTAGTAGTGGAACACTTCCCGTTACGATGAGAAACGCCGAAGTAAATCTCGGAATTTCACGAGGTATTTATTCCTTCACGTTACCCCTTGGCGCGACGATTAACATGGACGGAACGGCGATTTACCAAGGTGTCTGCGCCCTCTTCATCGCCTTCGCAGTCGGCATTGACCTTACGTTCACACAGCAGTTGACCGTTGTTTTAACGGCCGTCCTGGCATCGATAGGAGCTGCCGGTGTCCCCGGTGCCGGTGTGATTATGCTCCTCATGGTCCTTGATTCAGTCGGATTGCCGGTTACGGAGGGCACACCCGTGGCCATGGCCTACGCCATGATCCTGGGAATCGATGCTGTCCTCGACATGGGTCGGACCGGCCTGAATGTAGCGGGAGACCTGACGTGCACAACAATTGTTGCAAAGTCGGAAGGTGAAATCGATCTTTCCAAGTGGAAATAGCCTGATTTCAGAAGCAACCCAGGGACAGGGTTTCCCCTGTTTCTGGGGTTGCTTTCTTCATTGACCCCGGCCACCGCTCACATGGAAAACTCTTTTCTCGTGCAAGAAGCCGCGTGACAATGGAAACATGCCGGTTGACTTTTGCCCAAAAACAAGCAGCAGCACATTCGATCGTTGTCCAGCTCAGGAATCTGATACCCTGTTTCTCGAAGCATCGAGAAAGTTATGCAGAATATCCGCCATCTCGGCAGTTCTCAGATAGCCGAAAGCCTTGTGAGGATTCCCCTTACCTTCGAATTCATAGTCGTTGGCCACAATATGATCGGTGATCCCGATATTGGCCGAATTTTGTCTGAAATCATCGCGCAGGTCATAATTAATCGTAATGTTGTCTTCCAGATCAGACAGGTTAAACCACCTGCCCTTGATTGTTTCGGGAACAACGGGTTTCACCCTCTTCATCAGTCTCTTTTCCTGTTCCGTCGCTATCTTGCTCATGACAACGGGAATACCGAGGGGTGAGCCGATGGTCACAAAGGTGTCAATATCTACGGGACATGCCCCCTGAGTCAAGACATCATAGGCAATGATGGAACCCATGGAATGGGCGATAAGCATGATCTCATCTCCCTGGTATCGATCGAGCGCCTGCCGCAGTATTTCCTGGATCACATCCCTGACGAGTTTTCCGCGTGCCTTCGTTGAGAGACAACTCATACAGTAATAAACTTCGAGATCATTGAAATACTTATGGATAACATTGTCGGTAATGCCCTGAAAATTTATGGTCATATCGTCGTTGAGAAAGAGGGACTTCAACTGTCTGTTGATGAAGAAGAGAATCTTTT
Organism: uncultured Syntrophaceae bacterium; assembly: GCA_964394725.1. Taxonomy (GTDB): domain Bacteria; phylum Desulfobacterota; class Syntrophia; order Syntrophales; family UBA2210; genus JAFGPZ01. Next base: position 8,568 of record CAYMYS010000042.1, on the reverse strand, counting down.
TCCTCAGTGTGCCGGGCTCACGCCTTTGGTCCTCTAATGTCGGCACATAGGGCTCGTCATCATAGAGTTGAGAATCCGCTTCGGTTTCATGAGGATCGAGGGGTTCGGTATTGAACAAGTCGGCCCAATAGACAAGCCGGAATCGAAAGGGAAGAACGGGGTAACCCCGCCTCTTTAAACCCTCGCATATTGACTTTTTCCAGTTACGCTGAAGTATTTTTTGGGGAGGTTTATTCCCCAAACCATGTATGCCTATAATGATCCGCGCCACGCCCGAAGTCCCATAAATGAAATGTAAAGCATCCCAGTTAACTCATTTTTTCAAGGGCTTGCAGGTTAATACTTCAATCCCCGCAAGGCCACATCACTTCACCTTATGAGGGCACATTCGTTCCCCTCTTATCTTCAATCCGAATTGACTGTTTTCACCACTCTTTACTGACCAGTATTTTCACTGCATCCGTTTTTTCCAGAAAGAGCTGCATATGCGGGAAGGGTATCTTGATCCCCGCCTCGTCGAGCGCCCTCTTGCACTTCTCCGTATATTCCCAGGTAAGGGGAAACTTTTTCAGTGGGTCCTTTGTCCAGAAGCGGAGATCCATATCCACGCTGCTGTCACCGAGACCCTTTACGATAACCACGGGAGCGGGATCGGAAAGTATTCGATCATCCCCCTTCAGGGTTTCCAGCATTATGTCCCGTGCCTTCTGCATATCCTCCTTATAGGCGATACCGATCGATACACGCACCCTGATTTTCGGTGTCAGTGTATAATTGACGATGCGCTCCTGCGACAGTTGTTTATTCGGCATAACGATCGTCTCATTGTCGAATCCGGTGAGCACCGTTGTCCGCAAACGAATCTCGGTTACTGATGCATGCATATCGCCGATGGATATCCAGTCACCCTCCTGGAAGGGCCTGTCAATGATGATGGCCACACCGGAAATAACGTTGGAAATGGTATCCTGAGCGGCAAAGGAAAGCGCCAGACCGGCAATACCGACACCGGCAATGAGAGAACTCACATTGATTCTTAATTGATCTGCAATGGTGAGTAAGGCGAAGATAAAAACGGCGTATTTAATAAAGCGAAGGATTAAATTCTGGGCATGCAGCGAAGTCTTCGCCTTGACAAGGACTGTCTTTGTACCCCTCTTTATAACGGCATTGATAATCAGGAATACAATGATCAACAAAAGAGCGGTCACGATATTCGGCAGGTATTCCATTAGTTTTGTTATCAATGACTCTACGTCGATGAATTGCAATAAACGTTCAAACATATGTCACCTCTCTGCATCTTCACTCTTTGATGAGTAAACAACTTGACCTCGGGGGGCGGATACTCCAGCCCCTCCTCAATAAAGTTTGTCCTGCAAGATTGATGGTCCGGTAAAAAGTCATTTTCTCGCTTGATGACCATTCCGGGGATGATTTCGGTGCCTGGCTAAAAATCTAAAACTCGCGCAAAGCACTCAAACACTTAGATTTTCCTAACGCCAATCACCGCTATCATCTGTTTCCCGAAATGATCAAATCCGCTCTAAAATGACTTTTTACCGATTCGTCAAGATCGACGCTGGAGGCTCATTATAGCATGAGTCAATCATCATAGGTAGTAAATATCTTTCCTCAACGGAGAGTAAGGACAGCGATTCCAAAGGAAAGTGATTATTATCGAGGGGAAAGGAAAAGGTCCCCGAAAGGAAATACACCTCTTCCCGGGGACCTTCTATGATTCAGACCTTGTTATTAGGTTTTCGCTTCTGTCCCTTACCGTTCGTGAAAAAGGAACATGTCTCCCTTTTCTACTCCAAGGAATCTTTATATTCGCCGTATCCCTCTTTCTCCAGTTCTTCCGTGGGAACAAATTTGAGAGACGCCGAATTAATGCAATACCTCAATCCTGTCGGCTGAGGCCCGTCGTCGAATACATGGCCAAGGTGTGAATCGGCCTCTTTGCTTCTCACTTCAGTTCTCACCATGAAGAGGGTTTTGTCTTTTTTCTCTACCAGGACACCGGGTTTTATCGGTTTCGTAAAGCTCGGCCAGCCAGTTCCCGAAACAAATTTGTCGCGTGAGCTGAAGAGGGATTCACCTGAAACGATATCGACATAAATACCCTCTTTCTTGTTGTCCCAGTATTCGTTGTCAAAGGGTCTTTCAGTCCCCTCCTTCTGTGTCACTTTATATTGAAGCACCGTCAGTCTCTCCCGCAGTTCCTTATCCGACGGTTTTTGAAACCCAGATTTCGCTTTTACATCCTTCCCCCACACCGTCTTGAGATACTGGTCGCGGCCGGACCTCGACCGGTAGAAAGTATACTTCAGCAAGTGGTTTTTGTAATAGTCCTGATGGTACTCCTCCGCCTTCCAGAACTTTTCATAGGGCACGATCTCCGTAGCAACAGGCTTGTCATAGCGGCCCGATTGTTCGAGAGCCTCTTTGGATCTTTCCGCCAGTTCCTTTTGCTCTTGATCGTGGTAAAAGATGCCCGATCGATATTGTGATCCTCTATCGACAAAAGACCCACCTGCATCGGTCGGATTAATTTGCCGCCAGAAGACATCGATGATCTCAGAATAGCTGATTTTTTCGGGATCGAATGTGATTTGAACAGCTTCAGTATGACCGGTAGTCCCCGACGACACCTCTTCATAGGTGGGATTGTCCTTATGGCCACCGGCATATCCACTTATCACATCCCTGACGCCATCAAGTTTTTCAAATGGCTGTTCCATGCACCAGAAACACCCTCCAGCAACGGTCGCTATCTCAAGCTTTGCATCATTCTTTTCCATTAACAAACCCTCCCTGCGATGATTATCGCCAACTGCTACTGAAACACCTGCTATCAAAAGCAGTATTGTCATATATGTGAATACTCTTTTTTTCATATTAGCCTCCAAATTGAAACTCTCAGCCCAGGGATCATGCTTTCCTACAGTAGAGATTCACCCCACCCCTGAGACGGCATTTAGGCACTACGCCATGTAAACAGCAAACAATGTAACTCCCCCAATCGACGCAGAGCGTGCAATAAATCGGGGAGCGATCGACTATTGGGGAATAGAGAAAAATCGGTTCTTTTATCGAGAGGGAACGGAACAGGGCAAGGATTGAAGAATCGGTACAAGCGGATTTTCTCAGAAGTCAGTACAATATTCGTATCGAGATCAGTTTGGAGGGATTAATTTCTCTATCTCCAATTAGCATTGATCTTAATATATGCACACTTGGATCGAGTGTCAAAAAAGGAAGCGGCTATGGCTGATGGGAAGGTTCGAGCGAAGCAACTGCCTTGATAGCCCTCAAGCGCCGGGGAGAAGAGGCATTCAGGACTTGGGATGCTTCATGGAAGCCTTCGCCCTGCGTCGGGAAATATACCATTGAATGCCCATGGGAATAATAGTAATACCTCCGAGGGCCAGCACCGTTGCACTGACCCGTTGCATATCGGCGGAGCCCAATTCACTCCCATAGTGGGCCAGCAGAAAACTGATGGGAATGATTCCAGCAGTATGTATCATGGACTCCGCCGATCAGCCGATGATGAACACCCACTGAGATCAACCCTACATCATGTGACCATTATTCCTTCTTTATCGTCGATAATTTCAGGAGAAACTCAGTTATCAGCGTCTTCTCACCATATACCAGTGTCTTCTGCTCGATTCCCGGGATGGGAAGGCTGTAACCACTTTCATCATGTTTCTGAAACATATCCGTCTCCTTTAACCAGTAATGTACTCGTAAGAAACCCTCCTGTTACGACATGTCCGATTATAATGGCAAAGGCTCGTTAAATTCCTTGTAATTCTAGCCCATTGTCACTCCCATGCAGTCGGAAGTCAATAACCAGATTGTATTAGTTAATGCCCGCTTTTGCACAGGTGATGGAAAAAGGAATGTTGCGATTTTGTACAATGTCAGATATCTCAGAGAATCGTCGTTTCGACTGGATGAAAAGGTATTATGCCTTCAGGATATTGAATTGTAAAGATTTTTAATTCCAGATATATCGCCAGCAGGAAAAGCCGGAAAATAGAATATCATTGACATTTCCAATCAAATCTCTTAGCATCCACCGGTGGCACACATATATTCTATCATTGCTTTCTGAATCAGTCACGGAGAAGACTTTCATCCCTATCTCTCGGCTCACCCACTTTTCAACATCATCAGTACAACAGTTTAGAAGAGGCTCTTAACAACACTTACAGAACACAAACAAAGTATGGAGGTGAAATTATGGGTTTTGTGAATGACAAAGCATGGTCTCCCTATCTGGCGGGTGCCCTTGCAGGTCTGGTTCTTTGCATTTCCGTGTTTGTTGCCGGTAAGTATTTCGGTGCATCCACGTCCTATGTCAGGGCCGCCGGATTCATCGAAAACACAGTTGCAAAGGAGCGGGTTGCAACGATGCCCTACTTTGTAAAGACCAAGATCAAGGTGGACTGGCAAATGATGTTTGTCGTAGGCATAGCGGCAGGGGCACTTGTCTCATCTCTCATTTCGGGCACTTTTAAAATTGTGCTCGTCCCCCCCATGTGGGAAGAGAGATTCGGGTCGAGCTTCATAAAGCGGGCATCCTTTGCCTTTATTGGAGGTATCATTGCCATGTTCGGTGCTCGCCTTGCGGGGGGCTGACCAAGCGGTCACGGTCTGAGCGGTCTGGCTCAGCTATCGATAAGCGGTTTCGTATCACTGGCTCTCCTTTTCGTAGTCGGCGTTATTGTTGCCCTGTCACTCTACAGGAAAGGAGCGAAATAATGGAACTTTACTACGGACTCATTACGGGCATCTTCTTCGGTTTTCTCATGCAAAAGTCTGAAGTCATCAGGTATGAAAAACAGGTGGGGGCCATGCGCCTGAAGGATTTTACCATATTCAAATTTATGATTTCGGCAATAATCGTCGGCATGATCGGCATCTACCTGATGAATGATATGGGTATAATAAAGCTCAGCATAAAAGCAACTGTATTGGGCGGCAATATACTGGGCGGCGTTCTCTTCGGAATCGGCTGGGCTCTTCTCGGGTACTGCCCGGGAACAGCCGCCGGCGCCCTGGGAGAGGGACGACTGGATGTCGTGCCCGGCATTGTTGGCATGGTGATTGGCGCCGCAGTCTATGCAGAATTCTACCCTTTCCTGAAATCCACACTTCTGAAATGGGGACAGTTGGGTAAGTTGACGCTCCCGTCGGTCCTTCAACTCGATCACTGGACTGTCATTTCAGGGCTTACTGTTATTTACATCGCCCTTTTTGTCGTCTTCCGTTTAATAAGGCGATAGGATTTTATTGAAAACACGAGGTACCATACTGATTTAATGCCTCAGTATGGTGCCTCTCACTTTTACGGGATATTGATATATTGTTCCCCTATTCCCCAATCATCTTATCCCATTGCTTTACGAGCCGTAAAATCAGGGAAACTTCCCTTAATATCAAATTGCCCCAGCAGACATTCACAAGTAGTGTATCGCAATATGGAAGGTAATCAGATCGGGGAAAAGCAATCTGGATGGTTGGGGGCTGATCAATATTATCCGTTTGCCTATTGTATGTGGAGTATCTCCCTGCCGAAATGAGCCAGATTGGTGTAGGGTCCGTCGAATCCCGAGTCGTTGTCAAATTCTCCGGTGTCGGGGTCAATTGCGACAAAGAAAACCCCTGCATGTGTCGCCGCCACCAGATCTCCCTTCCCGTCACCTATAAAGAGACAATCATCAGGGTTGTATTGAAATTCATCGAGAAGGCGTGTAAGTGATTCTGTCTTGGGCCAGTCTCCACCCCCGCGAATCACTTCTAGGCGGTCTTCAAGTTTCTGGGCCGACAAACAGCTTCTCAGCTCTTTCATGGGTGTATTTGACAGCGCAATGCGGACAATGTTTCGTCTCCCGAATTCATCGAGAACCTCTTTGCATCCAGGCATCAAGGGAACACTTCGCATGCTTGCCCCTCCGATTCTTTTGAAACCTTTCCAGCGGATTTCAAACTCACTCTTCTTGAAGGGGCGACCGATCACTTCCTCCTGAATACGCCGTATCTTGGTTCCACGATCCATCCCGGTCAGCTTCAGATAAAATAAGATGATCTGCCGTTGTAGATCGTAATCGCCGGTAAAGGCCTCGGCCATCGCCTGCGCATTTGTCAGATTTGAATCGATTAAGACACCGTTGACATCAAAGATGACAGATTTGATTCCATTCAGATTCATGGTTTGATTCCTGTCCAACTCCTCATAAGAAAATGTAGCAACAGATTCTGTTCACACTCGGTATAACCAATAACTTGGGCGATATCGAAGATCGGCAACTATGATAATATGGAAATATAATCTCATTTTTTATCTTTCGCTCGGATTTTAGAGAAAACTTCCGCACCAGGAATTATTTTCACCTCGCCGGCCTCAATTTGGTATACACGATGTTCCGATTCTTCTGCCCAAAGGCAATTAATTTCTGAATCGATTGGCAAATTAAGACTCGTGAAGAGCCTCTCAACCAGGCTCAGACGGACATCCGCCGGAAGGGATAGGGCTAGGGCTTCCTCAATGTACTCTGTCCCGTGTTGCTGCCATGGCACACTCCTTTATGTGTTCATTAAAACATATACAATGAGGTGTGGCAATAAATTATTCATGAGAACAAAACGCACTCAACATCGGACAGGAGCGAAGCGGAATGAACATCCTGCTCAAAGCTAATGTTCGGCGCAGATGTTGAACTGAACAGCGAGCGCATTCCCCGCTGCTTGGGGCAGTGTTAACGAGCGAATAAAAAATCAATAATTGTCCTAATAGTCGAAAATCCCCCCGCAACGTGTTGCGGGGAGCTTCAATCAGAACGCTCGGAATAAAATAAATGAGAACCCGCTCAGACACGGCCAATTATCAGCATAATTTATTGAGATACTGTGCGACAGGAAAGAACAGTTGTTTCGGAGTGATAGAATTCGCAATAGGTTGTGATGTAACACAAGAGTTTAAGAAAGCTGTTGCCCATGTTGAGGAATCGGAATGGAAGCCGCTATATAAAACTGCATATGGCAAAATGTAAAAGACCGGAACGGAATGTGCGAAAGTCTGCTATGTTCCCAATGCGATTGGTCACAGCAAGAACGCTCTCGCATACAGATGTCTGGCGAAGCGTGAAGTTCTGCATGAGCAACAGACACTGCCGGGTATGGAGAATCAGGTAAAGCTTCCCTTCCCAACAATGGAGATTGATAACCACAGATACAAGTTATTTGGCATGGTTACAAATATGGATTGGGAAGGTGAAAAGCGGTGGATTTGGGTAGTGTCCAAGGTAATTTGATTCATGTTGAATATTCTGTTACTAATGAAGCATCCATTTGGAATTCATTGGAGTACTGGAGTACTAGATTAAAAGTAAATTTGCTGAAAGCACAAGTTACTTTTTATTGTAAGACCGGTATAAGTATCTAAAATAACGGGAAACACTCATGCGAATTGAAATAATCGGCACAGAATCTCTCGGAGTTCGGGGTCTTTGTACAGTCATAACGGTAAAGGACCGTAAAATTGTTATCGATCCAGGGGTAGCTTTAGGTTATATTCGCCACAGCAAACTTCCGCACCCTTTTCAGATCGCTGTGGGTGCAAAGATTCGCGAAAAAATAATTGATTCACTGAAAAGTGCCACCGATGTGGTCATCAGCCATTATCATGGTGATCATATACCCCTGCTGAATCCTAATCCATATCAGCTCGATGTACGAATGGTCATTGAAGCATGCCGGAACATCCGTTTCTGGTGTAAAAATCCCGGCGATATTATAGATAAAATATCGATTCGCTACAATGACCTTTCGATGGCTCTTGGCACAAAACTTACCATTGCAGAGGGATATAAAATCGAATTGTTAACTTTTTCAGACCCCCAACCGCACGGTGAAATAGGTAGCGGTCTTGGAACGGTTATGATGACACGTATTCAGGATGGCAAGGACGTTTTTGTCCATGCCTCCGATATACAGCTTCTCTATGATGATTCTGTATCGTATATATTGAATTGGAAACCTGATATTGTACTTGTCTCGGGTCCACCATTATATTTGTCATACTTGACACCTGAGCAGAGGGAAAGGGCACATTACAATGCGGTACGCCTCGCCAGAAGCGTTGGAACGTTAATTATCGATCACCATCTCCTCCGCTCAGAGGAAGGACGTTGCTGGTTGGACAATCTTGCATCTTCAACAGGCAATAAGATTATATGTGCGGCTGATTTTATGGGATGCCGCAGGCTTCTTCTGGAATCATGGCGGGACTACCTGTACGACAAAATGCCGGTACCGGACGGATGGCATAAGGCCTATGCAAAGGGTAAAGTTAATACTGATGATTTCCGATCAGTTAAATTGTTTTAAGCAAGGGTTCCCAGCCGTTAATCGGAGTAATTCACTTATTTTCTGTCTTGATGCAGACAAAGCTTAATAACGCATCTGCGCAAGCGGCACAAGGTCAGAGACGGGACCCCCAGGGCTAAGTCATTCTCAGGCATAAGTAACTATCATCAGTGGATAATTAAATAA
>CAYMYS010000041.1:0-24188 GCA_964394725.1 uncultured Syntrophaceae bacterium | reverse complement strand
GATACCGAGAGGCCTTTTCGCGGTAATCCTTGAATCAAGCTGGCGAAGCGAACCGGCCGCGGCATTTCTGGGGTTGGCGAAGGGATTGTCGCCAATGTCTAACCTCTGCTTGTTAAGCTTTTTGAAGTCATCTGTTCTTATGTAGACTTCACCCCGTATCTCGATTTTATCTGGAATTACCCGGCCGCCGACAGATTTCATCCGCAGAGGTATTGAATGTATTGTCTTGAGATTCTGCGTGATATTCTCTCCGATTGCCCCGTCTCCTCTTGTTGAGCCGTATTTCAGTATACCTTTTTCATACAAGAGGTTAACCCCTATACCATCAAGCTTTGGTTCGACTACAAAAGACACATCTTCCTCTGAGTGCAGGAGGCGCTTGACCCGTTCGTCGAATGATATGATCTCTTCTTCGGAGAATGCATTTGCAAGGCTTAACATGGGAGACAAATGAGAAATGCTGTCAAACTTCTCAAGGGGGGGGGCGCCGACACGCTGCGTTGGTGATGAGGTAATATCGATATATGGTTTGAACTCTTTCTCGAGGGCGATAAGCTCAGACATCAGACTGTCGTATTCGGCGTCGCTGATTTCAGGATCGTCTGTCTGATAGTATCTCCCGTTGTGATAGTCAATGAGAGCCCGGAGTTTTTCTATTCTTTTGAGTGCCTGTCCTTTATCCATTATTTTACGCGCTTGAGGTATGACACATCCCGTGAATTTTTCTTCTTAACGAGGGGTGGTTTACCCGAAGGGACATTGATTATTTGTTCATTGAAAATCTCATTTTTAACCCGCACGGAGTTTATAATGAAAAAGATGAGTACCGACTTTTCCCATTCCTTCGAGGTGTCGAACTGTTCCATCCGCTTTTTGTATTTTTTCCACAATCCTGTAAGGGATGCTTCATCGAGTGAGAGTATCTTGTCGGCTATATTCGAAAGCGTTTTGTCCATTATTCCATAGCTCCTGTTGTTACCTGTGAATGATAGTAACGACAGAGAGAGAAAATGTCAATTGAAAAGCCCCGATAAAATAATCCTTGTTATTTTGCCTCATATAGATATAATTTACCCCATGAAGATAGGCGTAATATCGGATACACACTTGGAAGGTTACGACAATAGACTGAAAGAAATCGCAGAGGGTCTCTTTCATGATTGCGACATGATAATGCATGCCGGTGATATTGTGACAGAGGGTGTGCTTGATGTCTTTGGGGAGAAAGAGATGTGCGCAGTGAGGGGAAATATGGACGCACCCTCTCTCAGACACCTACTGCCGGAAAAACGCGTCGTAGAAGTCTTGGGACACAGAATAGGTCTTATTCACGGGTGGGGTGGACCTTTCGCTATCGAGAAGAAACTTATCCATGAATTCAATGATATCGACTGCCTTGTCTATGGCCATACACATCGTGCCGTGAATAAGGTAGAAAATGGTATTCTCATATTTAATCCCGGTTCCGCCACAGGCAGAACAGTAACAGGGATTAACTCGGTGGGGATGCTTGAATGTGATAATAATACTATCAGGGGAAGGATAATCAATCTGGAATAGCCTATGGACTGTATAATATCTCCCGGGAGAATGGAATATTTGAAGGGTAAAAAACCTGAAGGATGTATCTTTTGTGCGGACTCTATCAGAGACGAGAACCTCGTCATGTGCGAGAGAAAGTCCTGTTATGTAATCATGAATAAATATCCCTATGCCTCGGGCCATCTATTGGTCGTTCCCTTTCGGCACATAGGCGATATCGGCGATATGAATCATAATGAAAAAAGCGAGATAATGGATCTGATGGAATTATCCGTCAAGATCCTGAAAAAGGCCTTGCAGCCGCAGGGATTTAATATAGGAATGAATCTCGGGACTGCAGGGGGTGCAGGTGTGGATAGTCATATCCATCTCCACATAGTTCCCAGATGGATCGGGGATACAAATTATGCCACCGTTGTTGGTGAGACACGATTTATTCCCGAAGGTATAGATGAAACTCGGGAGGTTTTGAAACCCTATTTCAAAAATATTGAGGAGGTTTAACATGAAGATTGTCTACACAATTATCATAATGATAATCGTACTCTTTATTATCACATTTTCACTGAACAATGCCGCTCCCGTTCAAGTAAATTATTATACTTTTTTAGATTTCGCCGTGCCCCTCTATCTGATAATCTTCATTTCATTTGGAGCGGGCATTATTTTTGCCGGATTTGTGGGAATGGGCGAGAGATTCAGACTTTCAAGAAAGGTATCAAAATTAAAGAAACGGATCGTAGAACAGGAAATATCGTATTCGGAAGCCGAGAGATTGCCCGTTTCCTTCGCAGAACCGCAACCGGAAGAATAAAAGGATGAACTTCATTACCGACAGGACCCTGGGGAAGCTGGCGAAGTGGCTCAGGATTCTGGGCTATGACACGATCTACGACTGTGGTGCCATAGACAGGGGCTTTTTGCAGAGGGGGGCGAAAGAAGGCAGGATAGTCCTTACACGTAGAAGGGATATGGCTCAGAGAGATTTCCGAGGTCGCATGGTTATTGTACGGTCGGACAAGGTCGTAGAACAGATCAGGGAGATAATCGATACACTTTCGCTGAAACCTGAAAGGGATAAGCTCCTTTCCCTCTGTATAAAGTGCAATGGAGAATTACAGGACGTTACAAAGACAGAGATAAAAGAAAGGGTTCCCGAATACGTTTTTCAGACACAGGACGTCTTTCATGTCTGTCCTCATTGCGATGAAATATACTGGGCCGGAACGCACAGAGAAAAGATCCTCTCCTTCATAGAGAGGCACAATCTGACTGGTCACCCTTAATCTTCTCAATGGTATGCTTCAAGGTTGGCAGGACTACTGTGAGATTTTCCCGTGCCGCCTTGGGACTTCCGGGAAGATTGATGATCAATGACTCCCCCCGTATGCCTGCAATGGCTCGCGAAACCATGGCATGAGGCGTCTTTTTCATGCTTTCCCTTCTCATGGCCTCGCCTATCCCCGGGATTTCCCTTTCGATAACCTCGGCGGTGGCATCGGGCGTAACATCTCGCGGACTTACACCCGTGCCCCCCGTTGTGACAACAAGATCGATTCCCCGTTCATCGGCATACTCCAAGAGAGTGCTTTTGATTATATCCTTTTCATCGGGGATGATACGATAGTCCTCAATGGAGAAGGTGCATTCTTCGAGTATTCGAATAACCTCCTTCCCGCTGAGATCCTCACGTTCTCCCCGAGACCCTTTATCACTGATTGTTACGACGCCGCAGTTTATCACAAGAAAGAACTTACTCCTCCTTTTTAGATTCAGCGATGATCTTTTCCTGGAGATGGGCGGGAACTTCATCGTAGTGAGATACTTTGTAGGTAAATGTGGCCCGACCACTTGTAATAGAGGTCAATTCGGGGGCGTAATTGAGAATCTCCGACAGGGGAACCTGTCCCAGAATAACTTGATTTGCGCCCTTCTTATCCATACCAAGGACTTTACCTCGTCTGCTGTTCAGGTCGCCTATTACATCTCCCATATAATCGTCGGGAACCTCTATTTCGATATCTACAATCGGTTCAAGAAGTGTAGGCTGACATAACTGAAATCCCTTTTTGAAACCCATCGATCCTGCAATTTTAAAGGCCATTTCAGAAGAGTCGACGTTGTGGAAGGACCCGTCGTACAATGAGATTCTGATATCGACAATGGGATAGCCTGCGAGTATTCCCTCTTCCATGGCCCCTATGATACCCTTTTCTACAGCAGGAATGTACTGCCTCGGAATTGCTCCGCCGACGATTTTATCGACAAATTCAAAACCACCTCTGGGAAAAGGTTCAATGTCCAACCAGGTGTCGCCATACTGCCCGCGTCCTCCCGACTGTTTTTTGTAACGACCCTGAACCTGTGTTTTTCCCTTGATCGTTTCTCTGTAGGGAACTTTCGGCTGCTTGAGATTTATATCGACGCCAAACTTCCTCTTGAGTTTTTCTATCGTAACATCAATGTGGACCTGACCGACTCCAGAAAGGATAATTTCTTTTGTCTGTCCGTCCCGGTGAATCGACAGTGTAGAGTCTTCTTCCACCAGTCTGTTGAGCGAAGAGACAACCTTTTCTTCATCGCCCTTTGTCTTCGGTTCAACTGCGTAAGAGGTAACGGCATTAATAGGGGGGACCTTTTCGTATAGGATAGGTGCCTTTTCGTCGCACAGTGTATCTCCCGTGGCGATATCCTTGAGTTTGGCCACGGCAGCTATGTCGCCGGGAATAAGGAGACCGGCAGGTTTTTGAGTCTTCCCTTCAAGGAAAAAAACGTTACCACACTTTTCACTCGATTGTTTCGAAGGATTATAGAAGGTGTAGTCGGAGCTGAGTGTCCCGGAGAATAGCCTGAACAGTGTCACTTTCCCCGCGTACGGGTCGGCGATGGTCTTAAATACAAATGCGGAAAATGGATCGCTATCAACGGGATTTCTGGTCTCATTCTCATCGGAGTCCGGTTTCTGCCCCGTTACTGGACCTCTGGCCACAGGGGAGGGGAGGTATTCGACAATCATGTCCATAAGGATGTTTGCACCCATAGTCTTCGATGCAGATCCACATGTTACGGGAAACAATTCACATGACATGACCCCTTTGCGAAGGCCGGATTTGATGTCTTCTATGCTGAGTTCGCCCTCTTCAAGGTATTTATCCATCAACGCTTCGTCACATTCCGCTATGTCTTCAACCATCGTTTCTCTGTACGCTTCGGCATCTGACTGGAGTTCCTCGGGAATTTCAGCTTTGGAAAACTTTTTCTGGGAGTCGTCATAGATGAGGGCATTCATGTTGATAAGGTCTACAATGCCCGTGAATGATTCTTCAGAACCTATGGGGAGGAAACAAAGGGTACTCTTTTTCCCCAGCCGTTCCTGTATGCTTTCCGCTGCCTTGAAAAAGTCGGCCCTTTCCCGGTCCATCTTATTGATTACAATGAGACGGGGAATTGATAATGCATCTGTGTATTCCCATACCTTTTCCGTCTGAAATTCTACGCCACCTACTGCATCTATGAGGACGACGGCGCCATCGGCTACCCGTATGCTGTTCTTTGTATCCATAATAAAATTGGAATCGCCGGGGGTGTCAATGATATTGATCCTGTGCTTTTGCCAATCAAAGAAATTTACAGCGGAACTGATTGATATACGCCGCTTTTGTTCTTCAGGTTCAAAATCGAGACTGGAGGTACCCGCATCGACCTTTCCCAACTTGTCCGACTTGCCGCTGACAAAAAGGAGAGATTCGCAAAGAGAGGTCTTACCCGTTCCTCCATGTCCAATAAATGCAACATTCCTGATAGAATCTGAGCTATATGAGGCCATTAGTACTCCTTTCAGACTATTATTTCAAAATAATCGTTTATACGTATCTTATAGCATATTTTCAAGTCAAGATAAATTTGAAGGCCGAGGCTTTATTGACTATATATTTAAAATGTGGTATATTATTTTTTCAAGACAAAATGTAGAGGTGCAGGGGAACATGTTTAAAGTGGGAGATTTGGCAGTTTATCCAGCACAGGGTGTTGGTCTTATTGAAGCAATTGAAATTAAGGAGGTAATGGGGGAGGAACAGCGATTTTATGTTATAAAGATCTTGAGTAATAATGCGAAGATCATGGTCCCTCAAAACGGTACGATTTCTGTTGGCCTCAGGGAAGTCATTTCCAAAGATGAAATACCTGACATTTATAAGATATTGCAAGATAAAAATATTTCCGTCGAAAAGCAGACATGGAATAAGAGATATAAAGAGTATTGGGAAAAAATTAAAACGGGATCGGTGTATGAGATCGCACGGGTATTGCGGGATCTCGTTACATTAAAATATGATAAAGACCTCTCTTTCGGTGAACGAAAGATGATGGACACGGCAATGGGTTTGCTGATAAAGGAAATATCAATAGCAAAGTGTTGCGAAGAAACGACAGTGGAGGAAGAGATTACTACAATATTTGCCGCCTAGATTCTTCGTGTCATAAATGAGATATGATGGTTCTGCAAAAAGTCAGTTTTTCTCGCTGGAAGACCATTTCGGGGATGATTTCGATGCTTGGCTAAAAATCTAAAACTTGTGCTAACGCACCCATACAATTAGATTTTCTTAACGCCAATCACCACAATCATTTGTTTCCCGAAATGCTCAAATCCGCTCGAAAATGACTTTTTACCGGTATGTAAGATATGATTGTCTGTCTTTGTATGGCAGAAAAAATATAGTTACCGATAGCAATTGGGTTCTTTAATAAATTAATTGATTTGAGCTTCGAGAAAGGGGGAGGAATGTTTCAATTTATTGTAAGATTTCTGCTGATCGTGGCTTGTTCAACGTCTGGTTATTTTATAACACCAAGAGACCACGGTATTGTAGTATCATTAATTGGTTTAGTGTCCGGATTTTTAATAGCATTATTCGTAATTCAGATTGAACAAGTCATAAGAAAACTTTCTCTCAGGGTCATTTTCGGGGGGGTCATAGGGACCATTACAGGTCTTTTGATCGCCTTTCTCTTCGCCTATGGATTGAGGTTCATTCCAAGTTGGGGAGACCAGAAGTTAGTTCCTTGGGAGTACGTTTACATTCTACTTACTTTTGTTTTGGGATACCTGGGACTGGTCCTTGGTTCTAAGAAGAGTGGAGAGGTTCACTTTTCGGGTTTTTCTTCAATGAAAGGTGATAAAGGGAGTATTGATTATAGGATTATTGATACGAGTGTAATTATTGATGGAAGGATTGCCGATATATGCGACACCGGTTTCCTTGAGGGACGATTCATAGTTCCCCGCTTTGTGCTTGATGAGTTACAACAGATTGCCGACTCTTCAAATTCAATGAAACGCTCCCGGGGACGAAGGGGGCTGGACATACTGAACAGGATGCAGAAGAGCGACGGCATAAGTATTGACATCATAGATACTGATTTTCCAAAGATAAATAGCGTAGACGCAAAGCTGGTAGCGCTGGCCAAAAAGACGAATGGGAAAATTATTACGAATGATTATAACCTGAACAAAGTAGCTGAGTTACAGGGCATAAGAATACTGAATGTCAATGAACTGTCGAATGCGTTAAAGCCCCTGGTTTTGCCCGGTGAGGTAATGGCGGTGCGTGTTATTAAAGAGGGGAAGGAACCGGGGCAGGGTGTGGCTTATCTCGACGACGGGACCATGGTCATTGTCGATAATGGGGGTAAGTATATAACTAAAAACGCCCAGGTGGTGGTAACAAGTGTGCTCCAGACGACGGCGGGGAGAATGATATTTTCAAATATGAAGGAAGTTGTTCCCGATCGAAAAGTATCTGAAAAAGTTGCCGAATAGAATAACTAAGGCCCGGGATTTATTTTAAATTCCGGGCTTTGGTGTATGCAAAACAGGATTCTTTATCAGTGAGCTATGATGTTCCGGTAAGAAGTCATTTTTCTCGCTTGATGACCATTCCGGGGATGATTTCGGTGCTTGGCCAAAAATCTAAAAATCGTGCTAAAGCACTTAACCAATTAGAATTTCTTAACGCCAATCACCGCTATCATCTGTTTACCGAAATGCTCAAATCCACTCGAAAATGACTTTTTACCGATTCGTCAACTATGATGCACCGGGTTCACTTTAAAAGTGAAACATTGCTCCAAAAGGAGAGATTTTTTATGAAAAGTGTTGCAATCATTGCAGCAGGCGGTTTCGGAAAGAGAATGGTCTCTGAAACGCTGAAACAGTATCTCCTGCTTTCCGGGAAACCGATACTGGCACATACCTTGAGCACATTTGAAGAGGCGTTGTCCATAGCTGCAATCATCGTGGTTGTTCCACAAAAGGAGATAGACTATGTGAAAAGGGAGATAGTGGACACATACGGAATCTCAAAGGTGAGGGATATTATAGCAGGAGGGAAAGAACGGCAGGATTCGGTACGAAAGGGTATCGAAGTGGTCGATGGTGATACTGATATAGTGGTAATTCACGACGGGGCACGGCCTTTCGTGACGGTGGAACTCATAGATCTTTCCGTTGAAAGGGCCCTGGAAGAGGGTGCCGTAACACTGGGAGTTCCCGTAAAGGATACCGTGAAAAATGTAAATCAAAAGGGAATCATAACGAAGACATTGGACAGGGATGCCATTTGGCTTACTCAGACGCCACAGGCATTTCGAAGAGAAATTATACAAGAGGCCTATAAAAGGGCCTTGGAAAACAATGATAGGGCAACGGATGATTCATGCCTCGTAGAAAAGATGGGAATCGAGGTACGGATGATAAGCGGTTCCTATGACAATATCAAGATTACAACGAAAGAGGACATGATTCTGGGAGAGACCTTATTGAAAAAGCGAAAAATATGAAGATAGGTTTCGGATACGACAGTCACCGGCTTGTGAAGGGGAGAAGACTTATTATCGGAGGGGTGGAAATTCCCCACGATAAAGGCCTTCTGGGGCATTCCGATGCCGATGTCCTTTTACATGCCATATGCGATGCAATTCTCGGCGCTGCCGGTGAGGGTGATCTGGGGAGACATTTCCCCGATACCGATCCGGCCTATAGGGATATATCAAGCCTGGAACTTTTGATAAGAGTGCGTGACAGTGCCATGAAGAAGGGGTACGGAATCAATAATATCGATACAACAGTCGTATTGGAAAAACCACGGCTGAAGGAACATATAGAACAAATGGTTATGACAATAGCGACGTCGCTTGAAATAGAAATGGACAGGATCAATATTAAGGCTACGACAAATGAGGGAATGGGATTCACCGGCCGAGGAGAGGGAATAGCGGCCTTTGCCGTGGTGACTCTGGACGAAACAGAAAGGGTGTAGGAATTCATGCAGGAAAGACCGAGGGTACGATTTGCCCCGTCGCCGACAGGTAATCTTCATATCGGCAATGCCAGGACGGCACTCTATAACTGGTTATTTGCCAGGCATTACGGGGGTACCTTTGTTCTCAGAATAGAGGATACGGACAGGGAAAGAACATCCACGCATTTCGAAAGAGAGATAATTAAAGGCCTGAAATGGCTTTCCATAGACTGGGACGAAGGACCCGACAGAATCGGAAAATACGGACCTTACCGGCAATTTGAGAGACTTGAATTATATGACTCATATCTCAAAAAGCTGATTGCTGCGAACAGGGTATATCCCTGTTACTGTTCTGATGATGAACTGGAGCGGGAACGGCAGGCACAGATCTTGAGAAAAGTGCCACCGCGATATTCGGGAACATGCAGAAACCTTTCAAGAGACAAGGCAATAGCGTTTGAAAATGAGGGGCGGAAACCGGCCTGGCGCTTCAAAGTAGAAAAGGGCGTTGTCCAATTTAAAGATCTCATTCGAAGGGAGATGAAATTTAACACCGATGCCATCGGTGATTTCATTATTGTCAGATCCAACGGCATTCCCGCATATAATTTTGCCGCCGTCGTTGATGATCATCATATGGAAATGAGTCATGTGATCAGAGGGGAAGACCACCTTTCGAATACGGCCCTTCAAATCCTCCTTTACGAGTCTCTCGGTTTCGATCCCCCTCTTTTCGCTCACCATTCCCTTATTCTCGGCAAGGACAGGACCAAATTGAGTAAACGCCATGGATCTGTTTCCGTACATGAATTCAGAGATAGGGGCATCCTTCCCGAAGCCCTGTCAAATTATCTGTCACTGCTGGGCAGCTCTTTTGCCAAGAAAAAAGAGGTCTTCCCTCGTGAGGAGATGATAAGGCAATTTTCACTGGAAAAGACGGGCCGTGGTGGAGCGATCTTTGATGAAAAAAAACTGAAATGGCTCAACGGCATATATATAAGAAACTATAATACCGACAAGCTATTGGATATATTGATGCCTTTCATATCTCGTGCGGGATATGACTGCCGATCCATAGACAAGAAATGGCTTTCCCGGGTTGCTGAAGCAGTAAAAGACAACATAAGCATACTCTCCGACATAGGAGATTATATAGATATATTCTTCGATGATCACTTTGAAGTATCTGAAAAGGCGGCCCCCATTCTTGAAAAGGAAGAGTCCAT
The DNA here is from genome assembly GCA_964394725.1 of uncultured Syntrophaceae bacterium. GTDB lineage: Bacteria > Desulfobacterota > Syntrophia > Syntrophales > UBA2210 > JAFGPZ01. The sequence goes on along the minus strand of CAYMYS010000041.1, from coordinate 14,113 downwards.
TGAAATCATAAATAGTCTGTCCCGCATGCTGAAATCGGGAATTTCAGACTATGAAACCATTATAGGTGCGGTCAGTAAAGAGACTGGCGCCAGAGGACGGGCCCTCTTTATGCCCATTCGCGTGGCCCTGACAGGAAAGACCTGGGGGCCCGAATTGGACAAACTGTTTCCCATTCTTGGCAGGGAATCGTTAATCAAGAGAATAGATCATGTGCTGAAACTGACGAAGACTGGAGATGTCGGACCCATGTGATTGTGGGGATCGGTGCTGCCTGGTATTTTCAGTCAGGCAGCACGAAGATTCCCAAAATTGTATTTCCCACCCATTGTTAGAGGGGAATATTGTTGTGTTTTTTGTCTGGTCTGGTTTCGGATTTGTCTTGTAGTGAATCCATCAAAACGACAATACGTTTTCGTGTATCCCGTGGGACGATCACTTCATCGATAATTCCCATTTCTGCTGCAAAATATGGATTATTGAAATGTTTTTCATATGTTGCAGCCAATTCCTTATGCTTTGCCTTCGGATCTTCAGCGCCGGATATTTCGCGTCGATAGATGATGTTACATGCGCCATCTGCACCCATAACGGCGATTTCAGCCGTGGGCCAGGCCATGACATAGTCGGTACCCAGTTGTTTGCTGCACATGCCGATATAGGCACCCCCGTAGTCTTTTCGTGTTACTACGGTGATCTTGGGAACAGTGGCTTCAGCATAGGCGTGGAGAAGTTTGGCGCCATGCCTGATGATGCCAGACCATTCCTGTGACGTACCGGGCATATAGCCGGGAACATCTGCAAGGGTTACCAGTGGAATATTGAAAGAGTCACAGAATCTGATAAATCGCGAAGCCTTGTCCGATGCATTGATGTCGAGAACACCGGCAACAAAGCGGGGGTTATTTGCGATGACGCCGACGGGACGACCCATTATGCGGATGAAGGCAACGATCATATTTTTTGCCCACAATTCGTGAGGTTCAAAGATTCCACCATTATCGGCCAGGGAGGCAATCACTTTTTTCATGTCATAGCCTCGTCGCGGATTGTCGGGGATAATCGTATCCAGTTCGGGACATTCCCTGTCTGCGCTATCGGTCGTCTCACTGATGGGGAGTGCACCGTGACAGCTGTCGGGAAGATAGGATAAGAGGGTCTTAATCTGTGATAAACATTCCATGTCATCATTGGTGGTGACATGGCATACGCCACTCTTTTCTGCATGGGCAAGGGCACCGCCGAGTTCGTCATGGGAAACCTCTTCGCCAATAACAGACCTGACCACGTCAGGCCCCGTTATATACATGTAGCTGTTTTTTTTAACCATGAATACCCAGTCTGTCAGGGCGGAGGAATATACTGAGCCTCCGGCAGTAGGCCCCATGATTGCAGTAATTTGAGGAATATAACCAGATGCGATGGTGTTTCGGTAGAAGAGACCTCCATAACCATCGAGGGAAGGTACACCTTCCTGGATACGGGCTCCACCTGAATCGTTGAGGGCCACAAAGGGTTTTCTTGCATTGATGGCCATATCCATGACCTTCCAAATTTTCCCGGCATGCATTTCTCCCAGGGTTCCGCCGGCACTGGTAAAGTCTTGTGCCGCGGCAAAAACGGTACGCCCGTTCACCTTGCCGAAACCGGTGACAACGCCGTCTCCTTTAATTTCTTTCCCCTCTAAACCAAAAAGAGTCGATCTGTGCTTGACCAGCAATTGCGTTTCCTGAAAGGTGCCCTTGTCAAAAAGAACATCTATTCTTTCGCGGGCAGTCAGTTTGCCTCTGCTGTGCTGTTTTTCAATTTCCTTCTCTCCACCCATTGTCAACAGGTGGGCCTTTTGTTCTTCAAAGGACTTTATCTTATCACTCGTGTTACCCATATGAACCCCTTTTCATTTTGCTGAATCTTACGTAGCATGGCCCCTGAACTATTTCAATCTGAGATTTCCATCTTGACCTCGCCGTCTCTGTATTATATAAGGTCAGTCAATAGATGAATATTGATCATAACCGGAAAGGGAGGGAATATGAAGTACATAGACCAGATGGATATTCGAGGGAAAAGGGTGCTCTGTAGATTTGATTTTAATGTCCCCATGGACGCAAACCTGTCCATTACCGATAACAGGAGGATCAAAGCGGCTCTCCCAACAATAAATCATGCCCTTGATGAAAAGGCGAAAGTTATTATCATCTCACATCTTGGACGGCCAAAGGGGAAAGTGGTAGAAAAATTCAGTCTCAAACCTGTCGCCAGACGGCTGGGACGTCTCCTTGACAAAGATATTATCATGGCACATGACTGCATAGGCGATGAGGTCGCTACTCTCATAGAGACGATGAAACCCGGCAGCGTACTCCTTCTGGAAAACCTGAGATTTCATCCGGGAGAAACGGCAAATGACGAGGAATTTGCCCGAAAGCTGGCGGCCTTTGCCGATATCTATGTCGATGACGCCTTCGGCAATGCCCACAGGACCCATGCATCGAATGTAGGTATTACACGATTTGTAAAGCAAAGCTGCGCAGGATTTCTGATGAAGCAGGAACTCAATTACATCGACAAGGCCATGGGGAATCCCGCTCGACCTTTAGTTGCAATTATTGGGGGGTCAAAGGTATCCGATAAACTGATTGTTCTCAAGAACCTGATCAAAAAGGTAGATAAAATGATCATCGGAGGCGGCATGGCATTCACCTTCATCAAATCACTGGGATATGAGGTGGGGAAGTCGCTCGTTGATGAAGAACTCCTGGCAGAAGCTCGTGAAATCATAGACCTGGCGAAAAAATCTAATGTAAAATTTTATCTCCCCTTTGATTGTATCATTGCCGAAAGCCTTGATGATAAAGCGGAGACAAAAAATGTCCCCGTACAGGAAATCAATCCACACTGGATGGGACTCGACATCGGGCCTGCTACGATTAAACTTTTTGAAGAGGTGCTGAGTAATGCGCGAACCATCATATGGAACGGTCCCATGGGTGTATTTGAGATGGATAAATTCAGCAGAGGTACCTTCGCGATGGCACGTGCTGTGGCAGGCTCACACGCCCTGTCTATAGTGGGCGGCGGTGATACCGATGTTGCGATTCACCGTGCAGGAGAAAGCGACAATATTTCATACATCTCTACCGGTGGGGGGGCCTTTCTCAAGCTAGTGGAGGGGAAAGTACTCCCCGCCGTTGAGGCCTTGAACTGAACAGCGAGGGAAGACACCGCTGCTTGCGGCGGGGTTAGCGAGCGAATAAAAAATAACTTACTCAACAGTCGGAGATTCCCCACAGCCTGCTGTGGGGAATCTCAACAACGCCCTATGAGAAACATAAAGATTGTCATCGAATATGAAGGCACACACTATCATGGATGGCAGAGGCAAAGCGACGACATAACCATAGAGGGGGTTCTGGAAGAAAAGTTAGGAATAATTACGGGGGGAAAGGTGACACTCATCGGTTCAGGGAGAACCGATGCCGGTGTACATGCCCTCAATCAGGTAGCCAATTTCAAGACACACTCTGGGATCGGGGAGCCGAACCTCCTGCGAGCGATAAACAGCATGATCCCCTGTGATATTGTTGTGAAGTCACTCGTAGAAGTGGACGAGACCTTTCACGCCCGATATGATGTGAAAAGGAAGGCATATATATATAAGATACTGAACCGGCCCATCAGATCCGCTCTTTATAATAACTATTCCTGGCATATCTATGGTGAACTCGATATAGATGCCATGCGCAAGGCGGCACTTACTCTTAAGGGAAGGCATGATTTTTCGTCATTCTGCGCGGTAAACAGCGATACGCTAAACTATGTACGGACAATCATTGATGTGGATTTCACTGTTTCAGAGTCGGGAATGATAATCTTTTCAATCGAGGCAGATGGATTCCTGCGATATATGGTGAGAAATATACTGGGTACACTCGTTGATGTGGGAAGGGGAAAAATTGATTCCAACCTATTTGCCGGGATCTTTAACGCCAAAGACAGGACTAAAGCAGCTATTACAGCCCCTCCGCAGGGACTTTTTCTCAGAGATGTGTTTTATTAATCCAGCAACAGTCACCGATTTCTTGTCAAAATTCCCCTGTGGCAAAGCATGAGATAGAGAAAAGGCTTTTTCTATCACCACCACTTTACCGTATATCTCACCTCAGACAAAAGGCCTGAGTTGCAATGAAAATGGAAAAGACATCCTCATGAGGGTTGAAACTTTCTAGTTTGTATGTAAAATTGATTTCATGATGGGACTGCGGGCCGAAAGAAGAGCGATATAACTATTGATGGTCCGGCATAAAGTTATTTTTCTCGCTTGAAGACCATTTCGGGGATGATTTCGATGCTTGGCTAAAAATCTAAAACTCGTGCTAAAGCATTCAAGCAATTAGATTTTATTAACGCCAATCACCTCTATCATCTGTTTCCCGAAATGATCACATCCGCTCGAAAATGACTTTATGCCTATTCGTCACTATTGAAAGATCGTTAAAAATGAGAGAATATTGGACAGTGCTTTCATAATAGGATAAAGAGGAAGTGCCTATGTTCTAAGATAAAGGAGGATATTATGAAAAAAAGGTCATTGCTCTTGTCTATCATTGTGGTTCTGTTTCTTGTGGCTGGAGTTACAGATCTGTTTGCTGAGAAGGGAGCGCAGTTTGTCGAGACGATGGGCGCTTCGGGAAGTGTAAACTGGACATCCGGAGTCATTGAGGCGGTGGGAATCGGGGCGCCGCCTGAAAGATTCTATGGTAAACCTCAGGCGCGACCAATGGCAATACGGGCGGCACAACTGGATGCCTACAGGAACCTTTTGGAGGTAGCCGGTGGTGTGCGCGTGGATTCCATGACCCTTGTTAAGAACTTCACCATTGAAAGTGATCTTATAAGAAGCCAGGTTTCGGGGATTGTGAAGGGAGCACAGATGGTCAAAACCGACTATCTGTCAGATGGAACAGTAGAAGTAACACTGAGGATGCCGATGCATGGCGCAACCAGTCTCGGCAACACGATTTATCCCGCTATCTTTGGTGAAAAAATGGATCAGAAGACTGTACCGGTTTCACCAGTCCCCCTGCTGCCTGCGACTGCACCGGTTTCACCCACTCCCCTTCCGCCCGTGACTGCACAAGAGACATCGGGAACGCATACCGGTCTTGTTGTGGATGCACGAGGCATTCAGGCACGCCCTGCCATGTCACCGAAGATCGTTGATGAAAATGGTCAGGAAGTATACGGAACAATGCACGTAGACCGCGAATTTGCCGTTCAGCAGGGCATGAGTGGATACGCGAGAGACATAAAGACGGCTCAAAATAACACACGGGTAACGGACAATCCACTCACTGTAAAGGGCCTGAGAACCGATGGTCCGGGGAAATCAAACATAATAATAAGTAACGGGGAAGCCGAGCAAATCAGGGCATCTTACGGGAGCGGTGGATTCTTAAAAAAGTGCAGAGTGATGATCGTCCTGGATTGATGAAAAGAGTTCGCACTCAAAAAATGATAACTTATATTTTAGCCGCAGTTACCTTAAAATCAGGGCTGCGGTTTTCCATTGTCTGATCAGAGGTCCCTGTGGTGATAAAAAGGATAAAGATATTAGACGAAGCGATCGCCAGTAGAATTGCAGCCGGTGAGGTTGTTGAAAGGCCTTCGTCCATTGTCAAAGAGCTGGTTGAAAATGCCCTTGATGCGGGAGCAGACCATATTGAGATTGAACTCGAAGAGGGGGGTAAGAAGTCAATAAAGATCACCGACAATGGTGAGGGTATAGACGGGGATGACATTGCAATCGCCTTTGAGCGGCATGCAACGAGCAAGATAGATGCATATGACGACCTCTTCAGCGTCTATTCCTTCGGATTCAGAGGAGAAGCCCTCTCCAGTATCGCCTCGATTTCCAGGATTGAAATGCTTTCTAAAAGGGAGGATGCCCTGCACGGTACACGTGTTCTCGTGGAGGGCGGTGAGATCAAAGAGATTGTCGAAGCTGGTTCTCCCAGGGGAACCTCGATACGAGTCGAAGACATATTTTATACCACTCCCGTGAGAAGAAAATTTCTAAAAAAAGACTCGACGGAACAGGCCCATTGTTTGGATTACATAACGAGACTGGCACTGTGTAATTACCAGTGCAGGATTACGGTGTCAGCCAACAACAGGTCAATTCTCAACATACCTCAGGCAAAAAATATATCGGAACGAATTTCCTTAGTACTAGGCAGGGAATTCATAGGCAACGCACTCCCCATTGATAATAAACGGGGCGATCACGCGGTAAAGGGATTTATATCGAAACCACATTTTACAAAATCAAATACCAAGGGAATGTTCTATTACATCAACGGACGATATGTGAGAGATAGTTTTTTAAATCATGCCGTTATGACTACCTACCGGGGAATGATCGAGGCCAGGAGGTATCCCTCCGTTGTCCTCTATCTTGATATACCTACGCACGATGTGGACGTAAATGTCCATCCCACAAAAATGGAGGTTCGTTTCAAAAATCCAAGGGAAATATACAGTTTGTTAGTCGATTCTATGATGGAATCGCTTGCAGATACGGGACCTATCGCAGGGAAAGACTATGTCATTCCTCCACCGGTGAGCAGGGGAGGAAGGGAATATTACACAGGACGGATTGAAGGGGCAATAAAGAGATATACGCTCTCGATGGACAAAAAAAGACCGGTTATCAGCGATACGCTCCCCCTCTTTGAGAGAGAGGACAAGAGGGAAGAAAGGGTATTATTTTCATCATTCCATTATCTGGGACAGATCACGCATACCTATCTTATCTTTTCTACACCCGACAGCATGGTTATTATAGATCAGCATGCGGCACACGAAAGGGTGCGCTATGAAAGACTGAAGAATCTATCTCCCACCAGTCATGAACAGAATCAGAAATTGTTGATCCCTGAGATTGTCGAACTGCAACCCGCAAATTTTGTGTTGCTCATGGATAACATGTCCCTTCTCCAGGATGCGGGTCTTGAGGTTGAGCCCTATGGTGAAAATACGATTATCATAAAGTCTGTTCCTGCGTTTTTGTCCGGCATAGATCTCAAGGCTTTCATTTCAGACGCGACAGAAGAGTTTTCACAAACGGGGAAGACAGAGAATCTGGAAGCAATAAAAGAGAAGATATACGCACTGATGGCATGCAAGGGGGCCGTTAAGGCGCGACACAAATTGTCGGAAGAGGAGGTAAAAAAGCTCTGTCAAGACCTGGATTCGGTTCCCTTTGCCGCGACATGCCCTCATGGAAGACCACTTTTTGCGACCTTTGACATAGGCGATTTTGAGCGGATGTTTAAAAGAAGGTAGCACCTATGAGAGTCCGAATCATTGTTATAGTTGGACCTACATGCGTGGGAAAAACGGGGCTGGCGATCAAGCTGGCAACGGAATACAATGGAGAGATCATCAGTGCCGATTCCATGCAGGTCTACCGGTACATGGACATCGGCACGGCAAAGCCTACGGCTGAAGAGAAAGGACGGGTAAAGCATCACTTGATCGATGTGGTAAATCCCGATGAGGAATTTAATGCGGCCATCTATAGGGAGAAGGCGGCACAGGTTATAGACGACCTTGAAAAAAAGGGGAAAAGAATATTTGTCGTCGGCGGTACGGGGCTTTACATAAAGGCGCTGCTGGGAGGTCTTTTGCGGGGACCGGGAGCGGATCACAGGCTCCGTGCCTTATACAGGGATGATCAGGAAAAATACGGAACAGACTATATATATGAGCTATTGAAAGAGAAGGATGAAAAGGCGGCCCGAAAGATTCATCCTAATGATGCGACACGGATAATACGGGCACTGGAGTACTTCGATAATACCGGTGAATCGATAGTCATGGAACGAGAGAAACACGGCTTTCATGACCAGCACTATGACTGCGTGAAGATAGGTCTCACGATCGACAGGGATATTCTCTATGATAAAATAGAGAAGCGAGCCGATGCAATGATCTCTCATGGGCTTGTGGAGGAAGTGGAAGGACTGATGGAAAGAGGTTACGACGAATCCATGAAGCCCATGCAAACCATGTATTACAGGTATATCATAGATTTTATTAAGGGCAGGGAGGATAAGGCCGAGACAGTAAGGTTGCTGAAACGAGATACACGGCGCTATGCCAAGAGGCAGCTGACATGGTTTAAAAGAGATGACGATATACAATGGTTTGATTCCCATAATCTTGATTCCATCAGGAAGACAATAGATAATTATTTAGTCTGAAACAATTAGGGAAATGTGGTAAAGAATCAGCGGTAATAGGGAATTTCTCATTTCATGAAAGGAGATGAATGTCATGATAGGATACCGAAAATATATAGCTCTGTTTACTGTGATCAGTGCAGTATTTTTCCTTCTCTCTTGCGCGAAGGTAGAAAGGACCCCTCTCAGCTATATTGATACACCCGAACATCATACATATACGGGCATAAAACTGATGAATCAGGGTAAATATCCAGATGCGGAACGGGAATTTGATCTGGCTCTCCAGTTAAATCCGAAATTCTCCAAGGCCTATGGGGGGAGCGGCTTGGTAAAGGCCTACAAAGGGGATTTTGACGCCGCCTTTGATGCAATGAAAAAGGCGGAAAAGTACGCAAAAGATAACAGTGAAAAGATCTTTGTTCATGTGGGCAAGATCAGACTTTTCACGATGAGAAAGAAAAAGAGAGATTGGCTGAAGAGGTCTGAAGAAGAATTCAATAATGTCGTTGCCATTGATCCAAAGTCATCGGCAGCCTACTATTTTATGGGTATTGCCTATAAATATGGTCTGGAATATACAAAGGCGGGAGGTGCCTTTGCCAAGGTTCTGGATCTGAATGACGAATATCTTGAGCAGGCAAATGACGAATGGCGACTAATTCAAAAGATCCAGAGGGCAATGCCGGGGACACAGGCCGGCAAACGGATCGCTCTCGTTGCAAGCATGACGAGGGCCGATATTGCGGCGTTGTTCATGGAAGAGTTAAAACTGGAAAAGCTCTTTACACGACACAGTCCTGAAACCTTAGATAGACCCGGAAAGCCTGCAATAGATATCGAAGACCATGTCCTGAGAAATGATATTGAGGGTATGCTTACATTAGGGATTCGAGGTCTTGAGGTCTATCCCGATAAGGCCTTCCACCCCGATGATCTGATCACGAGGGCCGCTTTTGCCATGATGATAGAGGATATCATCATAAAGATTACGGGGAATGACGATCTTTCAAGGAAATTTATAGGGACCCTTTCTCCATTTTCCGATCTGAAGAATGATCATCCCAGCTTTAATGCGGTGATGGTAGTAACGACACGGGGTATTATGCAGGCAAAAGACCTGACGACAGGGTTCTTTTCTCCGCTTGGCGCTGTATCCGGTGCCGACGCGCTCCTGATAATAAGGGAACTGCAAGACGAACTCAGGTATTTTTAGATAATAAATAATATTTTTAAAAGGATATAGAATGGGTAAAGAATTACAGAAGTCGTATGAGCCGAGCGAGGTTGAAGCGAGGTGGTACAAGTATTGGCTTGAAGAGGGACTTTTCAAAGCGGAAGACAAGAGTGACAAAAAACCCTTTTCCATCGTCATTCCACCTCCCAATGTAACGGGAATCCTGCATATGGGGCACGCATTAAATAATACCATTCAGGATATTATCATTCGATATAAAAGGATGCAGGGCTACAATACCCTTTGGATGCCCGGAACGGACCATGCCGGTATAGCGACACAAAACGTCGTCGAACAGGAACTTGCAAAGGAAAATCTCACCAGGCACGATATAGGAAGAGAAAAATTTATCGAACGGATCTGGCAGTGGAAGGAGAGATACGGCGGCATCATTTTAAACCAGCTGCATAAACTCGGTTGTTCCTGTGATTGGTCCAGGGAACGATTTACGATGGACGAAGGACTTTCCCGTGCAGTGAGAGAGGTATTCGTTAGACTCTATAATGACGGCCTCATATATCAGGGAGATTATATCGTTAACTGGTGCCCCCGATGTCATACAGCCATATCGGACCTCGAAGTGGAATATGAAGAGGAAAAGGGCGGCCTCTGGCACATAGAGTATCCCTTTGTCGAAGGCGATGGGGGAATTATTGTTGCCACGACGAGACCGGAAACAATGCTTGGTGATACGGCGGTTGCCGTTAATCCCGACGATAAGCGTTATCAAAAGGTCATTGGAAAGAGGGTCATACTCCCCTTGGTTAACAAAGAGATACCCATTATCGCCGATGATTATGTATCGACTGAATTCGGCACGGGCGCCGTCAAGATTACGCCGTCCTGCGATCCCAATGACTTCGCCATGGCCGAGCGACAGGGCCTTGATATCGTGATCATAATGGACGGGAATGCAGTAATCAACGAAAATGGCGGCGTCTATGAAGGGCAGGATCGCTATACATGCAGGGAAAACGTCATTGCAGACCTTAAAAAGGGGAATTTCCTTGTCAAGGAAGAACCATACGCGCATAACGTGGGACGTTGTTACCGGTGTAAAACTGTCATAGAGCCTACCGTGTCGAAGCAGTGGTTTGTAAAGATAAAACCTCTGGCACAGGCGGCCAGTGCGGCCGTCGTCAGAGGTGACACGAAGATCATTCCGAAGTTATGGGAAGGCACCTACTTCGAATGGATGGAAAACATTCGTGACTGGTGTATATCGAGGCAGATATGGTGGGGACACCGGATGCCCGTCTGGTATTGTGATGATTGTAATAATATGATTGTCGCTATTGAGGAACCGACGAAGTGTACCGAATGCGGCAGCGAAAATCTGAGGCAGGAAGAAGATGTGCTGGATACCTGGTTCAGTTCGGGACTCTGGCCCTTTTCAACGCTGGGCTGGCCCGAAGATACTGAGGCACTGAAGACCTTTTATCCCACATCGTTGCTCGTTACTGGATTTGATATTATCTTTTTCTGGGTGGCCAGGATGATGATGATGGGCCTCTACGTGATGAAGGAAGTTCCCTTTGAACATGTCTATCTCCACGCCCTCGTCAGGGACGAGAAGGGCGAGAAGATGAGCAAATCCAAGGGGAACAGTATAGACCCGCTGAAGATGATCGATAAATACGGCGCCGATGCATTTCGCTTTACGCTGGCGGCATTTACCGCTCAGGGCCGTGATGTCAAGATGTCGGAAAAGCGAATCGACGGATACAGGCACTTTGTGAACAAGATATGGAATGCCACCCGATTTTCCCTCATGAATCTAGTGGATTATCAAGAAGGTGACGTAGATCTCAAACGGGATGATTATTCCCTCTGTGACAGATGGATCATGTCGCGACTCAACGAGGTGACCGTCGATGTTACGAGATGCATCGATGAATACAAATTCAATGATGCGGCGGGGAAGATATATCAGTTTGTATGGCACGAACTATGTGACTGGTATCTCGAAATGGCGAAACCCGTACTCTACGGCACAAATGCGCCGAGACGAAGACAGGCGGCACAGAAAACATTATTTGACGTACTTACGAAGTCCATACAAATCCTCCATCCCTTCATGCCTTTCGTAACGGAGGAGATCTGGCAAATACTGAAAGAGGGCGAAGGTTCCATTATGGTGAGTACCTTCCCCGTCGAGGACGAGAGCCTGAAGGATGAAGAGGCGGAAAGGAGGGTGGAACTGATCATGTCGGTTATCGGCTCTATCAGAAATATCCGGGGAGTCATGCATATACCGCCTGCCAAAAAAATGAAGGTACTCCTTTCCATTGCCGACGAGGGACTGATCCCCGAGATAGAAGCGGGAAAGGACTACATATACGATCTTGCCAAACTGGATGAGCTGAGTATAGAGGGAAAGGTTGAAGAACCGCAAGGTGTTGCCACGGGAGTTGTGGGTGCCATACATATATTTGTCTATCTGGAGGGCATCATAGATGTAGAGGTGGAAAAGACACGGCTTGAAAAAGAACTGTCGAAAATTGAAAAGGATATGATGTTTCTGTCAAAGAAATTGAGCAATATTGACTTTATGAAAAAGGCGTCAAAGGAAATAATAGACAAGGAACAATCGAGATTCGAAGAATGTAAAGAAAAGAGACTAACCATGGGAGATGCACTCAACAGGGTGAAGGCGATAAAGGGATAACCATCGTGATAGAGAAATTTAAACTGAGAAAACTTATTGAGGATGCGCTGAGGGAAGACATAGGTTCCGGTGATGTCACGACTCTGGCTATTGTAACAGACGGCAGGGTGGGAAGGGCGCAGGCTATTGCTAAATCCGACACAGTCGTGGCGGGCATAGAGGTCTTTAAAGAAGTATTTCATGTCTTGGGAAGCGATACGGTATTTAAAACCGCCCTCACTGATGGTGTTCTGGCCCAAAAAGGTCAGGTCATTGCCGAGATTGCTGGTGCCTTGGGTGAAATCCTCTCTGCCGAGAGGGTGGCCCTCAATATTTTGCAGAGGATGTGCGGCATCGCCACGCTGACGAGAAGCTATGTTGACGCTGTAAAGGGGACGAAGACGCGGATTTTGGACACAAGAAAGACGACTCCCGGCCTGAGAGATCTGGAAAAGTATGCCGTCACCGTCGGGGGAGGTCTCAACCACCGGACGGGTCTCTTCGGCGGCGTCCTTATCAAGGAAAATCACATCACGGCTGCCGGGGGTATCACCAGCGCAGTGGAACGCGTGTGTCATAATGTACCCGTAACATTAAAGATAGAGGTAGAGGTAAAGAATCTTGAAGAAGTGAGGGAAGCACTTTCTGCCGATTGCGATATAATAATGCTCGACAACATGGATACCGTTGAAATGAAAGAGGCAATTTCCCTTATAAAGGGCCGGGCGCTCGTGGAAGCATCGGGAAACGTAAACTTATCGAACGTGAGGGAGATAGCCGAAACGGGTGTTGATTTTATATCCGTAGGCGCACTCACTCATTCAGTACCTGCCGCCGACATATCACTTATTATATCGTAAAAAGACAGAGGTGATTATCTCACAATGAACCTCGATGAAAAGGAAATAGAGCGTCGCCTGTTCCCTTCTTTGATAGGGGGGAAGATCCATTATTTAAAGGAAGTAGACTCGACAAATACCTATGCAGCCGATCTCCTGCTAAGGGGGGCGAAAGAGGGGGAAGTCGTTATTGCCGATTGTCAGACCAGTGGGAGGGGCCGTATGGACAGGGTATGGCATTCTCCGCCGGGAAAAAACATCTTTACCTCCATTATCTTAAAACCCCCGATGCCTCCATCAAGGGCCTCTCAAATAACATTAGCGGCGGGAGTGGCCGTTGCAGAAGTGATATCTCTCTTCTGTCCCGGCACAGTTCAACTGAAATGGCCCAACGATGTCCTCATAGACAGGAAAAAGATGTGCGGCATACTGTCTGAGATGAAGACAAAGGGCGATAACATCGACTATGTCATTGTAGGTATCGGTATCAATATTAATATGGAAAGGGGAGATTTTCCCGAAGAACTTCAGGGGTCTTCGACGTCACTGATGGAAGAGACGACAGGACCTATATCCCGTACTGACTTTGCCGTGGATTTGTATAAATATTTTGAAACATGGTACCGGACCCTTATCACGGAGGGTTTTGATCCAATAAAAGAGCGATGGATGAACTATTCCGGTATAATGGGCAGGGAGATAGAAGTGCGGGGCAGGAACGGCACCACAGGGGGCAGGGTAGTGGGACTGGACAACATGGGGGCACTTATGCTCTATGATAAAAAAGAACAGAAGAGTCGCATTCTATCGGGTGACGTCACTATTATTGGAGATTAGCTATGCTTTTAGTTATAGATGTGGGAAATTCAAATACGGTAATCGGATTATATGATGGCGACGAGCTGTTGAATGACTGGCGCGTCAGGACTGTCGTCAATCAAACGGTAGACGAGTACGGCATGTTGATCATGAGCCTTTATAAGGCGGCGGATGTAGATTCAAAAATCATTAAGGACATCATCATCTCCTGTGTCGTTCCCACGATGTTAAATGTCCTTGAGCCCCTGTGTCTGAAATATTTCAATATAAAACCCCTTATTGTCGGTCCAGGGATAAAGACGGGAATGATCATCCATTATGATAATC
>CAYMYS010000040.1:0-24471 GCA_964394725.1 uncultured Syntrophaceae bacterium | reverse complement strand
CCTCACCGAAACGCCCTTGCCATCGGCTTATGCTTTTGTTAAGATATCAGCTCATTAGCAGTGTTCTCGTATAGGGGAATATTTTAAATTTAGAGAACGTCTGGGGAGAGTGTATATTTTGATAGCAACAAAAGTGGGCAGGCTCCAAAAGGAAAGCAAATGGTAGATATCGGCAGGATAAATAAGCTTACAGTAAAAAAAATGCTCGACTATGGCACCCTCCTCGATGGCGGTGAGTCGGGGGATATTCTCCTTTTGAAAAAGCATGCCCCTGAGAATTGCCAGCCGGGAGATGAGGTCGAGGTCTTTATTTATGTAGACAGGGAAGAGCGTCTGCAGGCAACGACACAGAGGCCCTATGCAATGGTCGGCCAGTTTGCCAGATTGCGGGTGGTGTCAAACTCATCGGCGGGTACCTACCTGGACTGGGGGGTGCAAAAAGATCTGATTGTTCCAATGAAAGAACAGCAGGTCAAAATGGAGGAAGGAAAGTCATATGTTGTCTTTGTCTTTCTCGATAAGAAATCCAACCGCATCGCCGCATCTTCAAAGCTCGATAAATTTCTTGATTTGCAGCCACCGGACTATGATGAGGGCGAAGAGGTAGATCTTATTATATGTGGCAAAACAGATCTTGGTTATAAGGCGATTATTAACAATGCCCATTGGGGCATGATCTATAAAAACGAGGTCTTTCAGAATCTTTCCATAGGCCGGCAGCTAAAAGGCTACATAAAAACAGTACGCGAAGACCTCAAAATTGACATAAGCCTGCAACAATCAGGCTATAAGCAAATCGATGATATTTCCCAGGGCATTCTGGAAACAATACAAAACCGTGGCGGCAGGATTGCCGTTACCGATAAAAGCCCGCCCGAAAATATCTACTCCCTCTTCGGGGTAAGTAAAAAAACCTTTAAAAAGGCGATCGGCACACTCTACAAAAAAAGGCTGATCACCATCGACACCGATGGTATCACACTTGTCCAAGAAACAGACTGAAAGTTGGGAACAGGGAGCCGTCCCTGTTATAAGGATAAACATTATAGTTTGAGGGAGTTGATTATGAGGAAATTTTGTTTCATCACGCTATTGATCGTTATGTGTTCTTTTGTCTTTGGAACCACCGAATCAGGTGCATTTTCAAAGGAATACCGCTTTACTGTCCCGAGCAGGGGAGTAACGTTTTACGAGATTACCGTCCCCGAAAAGGCACAACAGATAATAGCGGTAATCAGCCAACAAACGCAAATGGTAAACCTCTCACTCTATGCGCCGGGGAGGGACAAACCCTCTTCCAAGAACTCTACGTGGTCCCAATCAAGCTGGAAGAATTCCTTCAAGTGCAGTGTCAATAAACCGAAGGCCGGTGTCTGGAGGATCAAGGTGCAGGGTTCCGTCCATGTGGGAAATGTAAAGAAATATAAGACCGTTTCAGGACTCCTCACTGTCTCTGTCGATGGCGTACCGGAATCGACTACTTCATCGACTCAAAGTATGATTCATGCATCATATCCTCTGGTCCAGGAGTATGGGTTCACTGTCCCGAGCAGGGGAACAGCATATTATGAGATCATCGTCCCTGAAAAGGCAAAGCAAATAAAAGCGGTAATCAGCCGGCAGACGCAAATGGTAAACCTTTCACTCTACGCACCGGGGAAGGACAAACCTTCTTCCAATAACTCCACGTGGTCCCAGTCAAGCTGGAAGAATTCCTTCAAGTGCAGTGTCAATAATCCGAAGGCCGGTGCCTGGAAAGTCAAGGTGGAAGGTTCCGTCCATGTGGGAAATGTAAAGAAATATAAGACCGTTTCAGGGCTTCTGACCATCACAGTGGACCCTGCGTCATAAGTTCGCTCTTGTATAATCGGGCATGCAGCCTGCCGGTGTTTTGTTTCGCTTCACACCGACAGGCACCTGAAAGGAGTTTCTTGTTTTGCATTCACTCGCTGACCCCATTGCAGGCGGGGAATGTGTTTGCTGCTCAGGTCATAACAGAATAAACAAAATTAATCTGGGATGTCCATATATTCCAACATTAGAAGGAGGAGCAACATGAGTATGAACGTCGTGGTAAAGAGAAAAAATACTTTCAGTTTTTGCCTCACCATGGTCTTTATATTGGCTTGTTTCATTTATGTCGCTCCGGCTCAGGCCGGGAAAGCCTGCGAATGGAAAGACAATGGATGGCACCTGAGCTGTAAAGCGAGCCTTTTTTGCACCGGCTGTATCGGTCTTAAAAACGTGTCGGGAAAAGACATCAGATTTCTGGTAAGCTACCCAGGCAATGTGAATGTTCATCACCTGCTTAAAAAAGGCAAAGAAGTCAGAGCCGATTTCGGAGGGAGAGTGGGCATATCAGTACACAGCTGTAAGAAACAAAATTCTAAGGGAAAGTGGAAACAAATACATTGCTATGATGCTTTTGATCGGACAAAGAATACAAAAAGCGGGGGGGGATGCGGTTGCAGAAATTTAAAGTGTCTGCAATCCTGGTAGGCGTACTGTGGAAATGGGGTTATGATTATGAAGCATGTAACCGCGGGCGTTTTGAGAGTAGCCTATATGAGGGGACACTTTCTATAGAGTCAGATTAAAAAAGTAGTGGAGGTTATGCCATGATCATTACCTGTCCCGCTTGCGGGACAAAAAATCGTATCCCCGAGGCTCGTCTGAAGGATAAACCGATATGCGGGAAATGCCGCAATCCGCTTCCGCCAGTGATCATGCCCGACCATCCTGTGAATGTGACGGATGGGACCTTCGGGAATGAGGTCCTTTCATTCCCCGGCATAGTCCTGGTGGACTGCTGGGCGCCTTGGTGCGGACCATGCAAGATGGTGGCCCCCATCCTCGATCAGATTGCATCCGAATACGCGGGGCGGATAAAGATAGCAAAGCTCAATGTCGATGAAAATCCCGGGATCGCATCACGGTATGAAACACGAAGTATCCCCACCATGCTTTTCTTCAAAGGGGGAAAACTGGCCAACAGGCTCGTGGGTGCGCTTCCAAAAAACCATATCGAACAGCAAATTAGTCAGCTTCTGGGTTGAAAGACTGCTATGAGGGTCACCTTTCGTACTGTATTCAGAGATAAAACAACTCCGCATGACGACAGAATCGCGGAGCTTCGACATTGGTGCATCAGGTTCCACCAACTGGGACTCACCCCCCTGTACCTGGGCAGTTCTCTGGGCAACCTGAGTTTCAGGTTGAAAGAGAATAAAAATTCATTCATAATAACGGCCTCCCAGTTGCGGGTGAAGGACGACCTGACAGACGACATGTTTGTGACGGTTCACTCCTGCGACCTGACTCAGGGAATGGCCCATGTAAGCGGTGTAAAAGAGCCCTCTTCCGAAAGTATGTTGCACTTTGAAATATACCGGAACAGGCAGGATGTGGGTGCCGTATTTCATGGCCATTCCGATCTGCTTCTCAGGCATGGAGAGAAACTGGATATTCCTGTTACAGAGAGAGAAGAAGAACCGGCGTCGGCAGCGCTGGTAGAGAGTGTCCTCGATATCCTGGGGAATGAGTCCTTTCTGATAATGAAGGGGCACGGATTTCTCTCCCTGGGCAGAAACATGAAAGAGGCGGGAGAAGAGGCCGTGAAGCTCTATGAGAAATGCCGGAACTGCTGAATTTAAATTATCGATGATTTCATTTCTTTTATCTTGTCATTCCCGACTTGATCGGAAATCCAGTTCTTTCAGTAACTTATGGACTCCCTGCGCGGGAGTGACAAAGGATTGTATTTTTCACACAATTGTTATTATTGAACAATATTAAAAGGAGTATATATATGCCAGAAGCCGATGACTCGAAAAGGGAAAAACAATTTTATGTGGATACGCCGGCCAGGAGTGAACCCTTTTTCCTGAAGGGTTCCAATTCTCTCGATTGGGGACTAAAAAACCGCCTCTCAAACATCTTTAATCCCGAGACAGGCAAGACGGTCATGCTTGCCATCGATCACGGGTACTTTCAGGGGCCCACGGCGGGGCTGGAACGAATAGATGTCAACATACTGCCGCTGCTTCCCTATGCCGATACGCTCATGCTGACACGCGGCATTCTTCGCACCATCATACCACCGACCTTTAACAAGGGAATCGTATTGCGGGCAAGCGGCGGTCCCAGCATACTGAGCGAACTTTCAAATGAACAGATTGCCATCGATATCGAAGAGGCGATCCGCCTTAATGTCGCGGCAACGGCAGTCCAGGTTTTTATCGGCGGCAAGATGGAGACACAGTCGGTTCATAATATGACACGTCTCGTTGATATGGGAAACCGCTACGGCATCGCGACACTGGGTGTGACGGCCGTGGGCAAGGAAATGACGCGCGATGCCCGATATATGATGCTTGCAACGAGAATTCTCGCCGAGTTGGGCGCGACCTATGTAAAGACATATTATGTCGATAAGGATTTTGACAAGGTTGTCGCCGCCTGTCCCGTGCCGATCGTCATGGCAGGGGGAACAAAGTTACCCGAACTCGATGCACTGAAAATGGCCCACAACGCCATTCAGGAGGGTGCCGCCGGTGTCGATATGGGACGGAACATCTTCCAGTCCGAGGCACCCATCGCGATGATCGAAGCGGTGCGAAGGATTGTCCATGAGGGGGAAAAACCGGAGCATGCCCATGATTTCTTCCTGGGCCGCAAAGAGGACATGAAGAATCAGTAAGACAGTATTTACTCTTAATGAAAGGAAATTATCACGATGCGCGTAGGCATGTATTACTCAAACAACAAAGTGGAAGTGGAAGAATACCCCTTACCTGAAGTCGGCGCTCGAGATATTCTCATAAAGGTAATGGCCTGTGGTATCTGCGGCAGCGATATTATGGAGTGGTACCGGATACAAAAGGCCCCGCTGGTACTGGGTCATGAATTGACTGGTGAAATCGTTGAAGTGGGAAGTGAAATCACAAAATTCAAAAAAGGAGACCGAGTATTCACCACACACCATGTCCCCTGCAATGAGTGCCACTACTGTATGACAGGACATGAAACAGCCTGCCGGGTCTTTCAGAATGAAAACAACTTCGACCCCGGTGGCTTTTCCGAATATCTTCTGGTGAAAGGACGGAGCATCGATACGGGAACATTTATCCTTCCCGCGGAAATTTCATACGACGCAGGCACTTTCATTGAACCGCTGGCAACGGCGGTGAGGGGGATGAGGGCCATTGCCATCACGCCGGGAGACAGTCTCCTCATACTGGGATGCGGCATCATCGGTCTTTTGATGATACAACTGGCACGCAAACTCGGAGCGGGGCGTGTTATGGCAACGGATATGCTGGAAAACCGTCTCGCGGCGGCACAAAAATTCGGAGCCGAATACGTTGTCCATGCCGGAGAAGATGTGCCCTCCTTTGTGGAAATGGTCAACGGCCGTCGGGCAGACAAGGTAATCATCTGCGCGGGATCGGTTGCTGCATGCAGGCAGGCCCTCGATTCGGTGGACCGCGGGGGTACCGTTCTTTTCTTCGCCGTGCCGAAACCGGGCGAAGAGATAGGTGTCGATTTTAATACCTACTGGAGGAATGACATCACATTCAAGACCTGCTATGGCGCCGCACCGAGAGACAACATGCAGGCCATGGAATTGATTCGCGCGGGAAATATAGATGTGTCGCAGATGATAACACACCACTTCGGCCTGGAAGACATCGGTAGGGGATTCGCCGCGGCAAGTGCCGGAAGAGACTGCCTCAAGGTTATCATCACACCGCAGGCAGGGTGAGAACGCAATTATTACTCCGGCAATTAAACATATCAACTGTCATGTCGGACTTAGTCCGGTATCCAAGTCACTTCTGGATTCCCGCTTCCGCGGGAATGACGGGTTTGACATATATTGTTGCCGGATTAATAATATGTCATGACCCTTTACCGCAATCTCCATTGACATTGTTGCAGTTATGTTTTAGATTTCCATTCGTTAATACATGGCGGCATAGTAAAAAGTCAACTTTCCGTCACCACGTCATTCCCGGCTTGATCGGGAATCCAGTATTTAAGGTCCTTATGGACTCCCGCCTGCGCGGGAGTGACAAAACGACAGGAATTAAGAAAAATGGGCGCTGTCCCTATTTAAGATGAGATGGAATATTTTAATTTATATAATCAAGGATTTATAAAGGTTGCCCTCTGCCTGCCTGAAGTCAGGGTGGCCGATCCGGCTTTCAATGCACAAAGCACGTTGCAACTGGCCCGTGAGGCGGCGGATAAGGACGCCATCCTTGCCCTCTTCCCCGAACTGGGGATATCTGCCTATTCCAACGAGGACCTCTTCCATCAGGAGGCCCTTCTCAACGGTGTTCTCGATGCCTTGGAAGACATCGTAGAGAAGACGAAAGACTTGAATCTCATCACCGTCGTCGGCGCTCCGCTACAGGTGGATACGCTCCTCTTTAACTGTGCCGTCGTTATTTATAAAGGCAAAATCCGGGGAGTCGCCGTAAAATCATATCTCCCCAACTATCGCGAGTTTTACGAGGGACGCCAGTTCCACGCGGCGGAAGAAGCGCTTTCCCATACCATCGATCTCTGTGGGCAGAAAGACATTCCCTTCGGTGCGGACCTGATATTCGCAATCGAGAATATCAAACACTGCAAACTATTCATCGAAATCTGCGAGGACCTCTGGGTCCCCATTCCCCCATCGAGTTTTGCCGCCCTTGCCGGCGCGACCGTCCTGGGAAATCTTTCGGCATCAAATATAACCGTGGGAAAATCGGAATACCGCCACAACCTCGTATCAAACCAGTCGGCCCGTTCACTTGCGGCATATCTCTACACGGCGGCGGGACCGGGTGAATCGACTACCGATCTGGCCTGGGACGGACACGCCATGATTTATGAGAATGGCTCGCTGCTGGCGGAAACTGAGCGATTCTCAAGGAAACCCCAAATCATCTATGGCGATCTGGATCTGGATCGACTGGCTCAGGACAGGATGCGCCTCACCGGATTCGGTAAAAATGCCCGGGCCCACCGGGAGGCCATTTCACGATTCAGGACCATCAGCTTCCCCGTTGAAGTTCCAAAAAAAAAATTACTCTTGACGAGAGAGATCCCGCGATTCCCCTACATACCAGTCGACCAGAAAAAGCGTGAGCAGCGCTGCTACGAAGTCTTCAATATCCAGAGTCACAGCCTGGCAAAACGTCTGACTGCATCGAACATCAAAAACATTGTCATCGGTATTTCGGGCGGCCTCGATTCCTCACATGCCCTCGTTGTTGCGGCCTATACCATGGATCTGTTGAGACTTCCCCGGATGAATGTAATGGCCTATACGATGCCCGGTTTTGCTACATCGGACAGGACCTACGCCAATGCCCTTCGGTTAATGCAATCCCTCGGCGTGGAAGCAAACGAGATCGACATAAAAGACAGCTGCATGACAACCTTCAGGGATATCGGCCACCCCTTTGCCGAAGGAAAAGAGATTTACGATATTACCTTCGAAAACGTCCAGGCGGGGACCCGGACCTCCCATCTCTTTCGCATCGCCAATATGAGAAACGCCATCGTTCTGGGAACGGGCGATCTCAGTGAACTTGCCCTGGGCTGGTGTACCTACGGAGTGGGTGATCATATGTCACACTACAACGTGAATGCCAGCATCCCCAAGACACTGATCCAGTACGTACTTCGCTGGGTGGTAAAAGAGAATAAATTCAGTGAGGAGACAACGGATGTCCTGTCCGATATTCTGAAAACGGAGATAAGTCCCGAACTGATCCCCGGAAAGGACAATAACAGACCGGCCCAGAAATCGGAATCGACTATCGGTCCTTACGAACTCCAGGATTTTAACACTTTCTATATAACACGCTTCGGCTATCTTCCTACGAAGGTGGCATTCATGTCATACTGCGCCTGGAAAAACAAAAACAACGGCCTCTGGCCCGATGTCCCCCAAAAAAAGAGGAATGAATATACAATTGGTGATATCAAGAGATGGATGGAAGTATATCTCTACCGTTTTTTCAAGATCAGCCAGTTCAAGCGCTCATGCATGCCCAACGGTCCCAAGATCGGATCGGGGGGATCGCTCTCCCCCCGGGGAGATTATCGAGCGCCCAGTGACAGTGAGGCCACAGTGTGGCTTGAAAACGCAAAAAAAATACCTGAAGGAGATTTTTGATTTATTATGCAACGTGATGCTTACGGTGAATTTGACGCAACCGAACTATACTGTCCCAAGTGCAAGCGGGCAGTCCCTGTAAGGAAAAGACTTCTTCTGGTCCTTTCCAATGGCGACCAGTATGATTATGTGTGCACCTTCTGCGGCACATCGGTAGGTGACAAGATGGATCACCAGAAAGACAATCTTAACCTTTTCCTCAAATAAAAAGCACATGCAGAAGGTCTTTTGTACACAACATAACCGGTCGTTGCCTCAACGTATCGTAACCACGGGGCAGGATGCATGCAGTATCACATTCTGCGCCGTAGAACCCAACAAGAGTTTGTCCAGTTTTGAACTTTTTTCTATCCCGATGATTATTTCATCCACCTCGTTCTCCTCGGCAAAACGAATCAGATCATCGCCGGCATTGAGACCGCGAATTGACAGGTGCGTTTCACAGGGGATATGTGCGTCGACAAAAGACTTTTCCGCCTCCTTTAATTCCTCCTTCACATAGTCAAAAACACTGTCTGGAGTGCCCGTTTTGCCCTGCATGGAAGTGACTATATATACCTTTGCATTCATGGTCTTCGCCCTCTCCACCGCCTCTTCAATAACCTTCCGGTCTTTTTCCGAACTGCTGTAACAAACAAGTATTTTCATGCTATCTCCCTCGTCTAGTATTTATTTCATCTTATCTAACATCGGGGGACTGTCTCCACAAACAAGAAACAGGTATTCCGGCAACACAATACGAACTTTTTCAAAACTGCTCATAGAATTTTATCTCCCGATAACATACCGGTAAGGATCAACATCCTCCCTCAAGACCCGAAGTTCATCTTCAGATCAAATATTTTGGTACCTTTATCGCGTCGCATTCATGATCGGTCACAGTAACCTATGTTCTACTTTCCCTTTTTCTTCATTGCCTCCTGCAATCTTTTGCCCAGAACACCCAAGCCGGAGCCAGACGGTTCTTCTTCATAAACAACACTGCTTCCTTTGTCCCTCCCCGAACCCTCAAAATAATCTCCCAGGAGTCCCCTGCTATGGACATCATCATGACAGTAAGCACAGAGATTTTCCCAGTTGCTCCCGTCGGCAGGATTGTTATGATGGTTACCATCTTTATGGTGAACGGTAAGGAGATGCCGATTGGAATGATCAAATTCCCGACTGCATCGGGCGCACACCAGTCCATGCATGGCCAATGAACGCTCCCGGTAATCCTCTCCCGCAGGTTTTTCCATGCCTGCCTTAATTTCACGAACGACATCTTCAGCCGTTTTTGTGCTCTTTGACCTGTCGTTCCTTGTTACCGTTGCCCGTACCCTTCCACCTTTATTCCCAAAGGTCATCCGTGCCAAAATCTATACCTCCCTCAAATAGTCGAACACTCTTTTTGATTAAACAATATCACTGGTTGCCCTAAATTCCAAACTAAAAATATCCAGTCGCAGCTCACTTATATAAGGAAACCATTCCCATTCATGAAACCCGCGACCATTAAAAAAAGGGGCGCCCGAAATGTATCGTGCCCCCGTCTATTAGTTTCCATACGTTATGCTGGGAAGAAAAGCAATCCCAAAAACACCCTTTTCATGTCCCGCTCTCACCCAATGTCATTTAAGGAGTGTCATTTAAGGAGTTGACGACCTCTATGGGTTCATCTATAATCAGCAGAACTTTTTGCTTGAGGTTGAGGTATCGCAATGACAATGACATCCATAAACCGTGTGTTCCTCATTTTTGTCATTCTTGCCCTCTTTGCACTGGGGGGGTGCGGAAATGAAAGCGAAAAGGTTCCGGTTTCAGAAAAACATTCATCAGGAGAAAACACCCCCGCCTACGGCGACATAATGGTTGAGGGGTCGATCGGTGACGCCTCCAACCTGATTCCCATACTCTCTTCAGACAACTCGTCCCATTCTATCTCGGCGATGATCTTCAATGGTCTCGTGAAATACGACAAAGACATGAATATCGTCGGTGATCTCGCCCGATCCTGGGACATTTCCGAAGACGGCCTTATTATCACATTTCACCTGAGGAAGGGTGTCACATGGCAGGACGGTAGTCCCTTCACCGCCGATGATGTTCTTTATACCTATGGGGTTACCATAGACCCGAAAACACCCACCGCCTATGCCGGTGATTTCCTCAAGGTAAAGAAGGCCAAGGTCATTGATCTCCATACGTTTCGTGTCACCTATGACAAGCCCTTTGCCCCGGCGTTGATCAGCTGGGCCTCCGCCATACTTCCCAAACACCTGCTGGAAGGCAAAGACATTACAAAGAGCCCCTTAACCAGGCATCCCATAGGAACAGGCCCCTATATGTTTAAGGAGTGGGTTACGGGACAGAAGATTGTCCTTGTGTCCAATCCCGATTATTTCGAGGGAAGACCCTACATAGACGGTTACATCATGCGAATCATCCCCGATATGGCAACCATGTTTCTGGAACTTCGTGCAAAGGGAATCGATCGAATGGGTCTCACCCCCCTCCAGTATACGAGGCAGACGGAAAATAATCTCTTTCACAAGAGCTACAACAAATACC
Organism: uncultured Syntrophaceae bacterium; assembly: GCA_964394725.1. Lineage (GTDB taxonomy): Bacteria > Desulfobacterota > Syntrophia > Syntrophales > UBA2210 > JAFGPZ01. The sequence continues at coordinate 13,745 of CAYMYS010000040.1, read as the reverse complement.
GCTATCTCTCCTTTGGATATTCCTATCTCGGTTACAACCTGGATAATCCATTATTTCAAGACAAACGCGTGCGACAGGCACTTTCATACGCCATAAACAAAAAAGAGATAATCGAAGGTGTCTTGCTGGGACTGGGCAAAGAGGCCACGGGTCCATACAAACCGGGCACATGGCCCTACAACCCCGATGTAAAGAAATACCCCTACAACCCGGAAAAGGCAAAAGAACTGCTAGCGGAAGCGGGATGGACGGACAGCGACGGTGACGGCATCAGGGACCGCAATGGCAGACCCTTTGTTTTTGAAATAATTACAAATCAGGGAAATGATCTCCGTTCAAAATGTGTTGAAATTGTACAGAAGAGACTCTCTGAAATCGGCATTACAGTCAAGATACGGGTCATAGAATGGGCCGCCTTCATTAACGATTTCATCAACAAGAAAAAATTCGATGCCACGCTGCTGGGCTGGAGCGTCACCCTCGATCCCGATCTCTATGATGTATGGCACTCAAGCAAGACAAAACCGGGTGAACTGAACTTCATATCCTTCAGAAATGAAGCGGTTGACGAACTGCTTGAAAAGGGACGGAGCACCTTTGATCAGGAAGAAAGGAAAAAGTATTACTTCAGGATACAGGAAATCCTTGCAGAGGAACAGCCCTACACCTTTCTCTATGTCGCCGATGCGCTGCCCATAATCAACTCACGATTTCGGGGGATCAAGCCAGCGCCTATCGGTATCGGTTACAATTATATCGAATGGTACGTCCCCAAGAGTGAGCAACTCTACGTCATGACGAGATAGCGGGACAACAGGATCTCTCAGCCAGACTTACAACCCTCTCTGTTCCCATGATATATGGAAGAGGACTTATGAGTAATGACAGACAGTTACATCGTCACCTATACGGCTGCCGCAGTAGCACTCCTCTTCAATATAACCATTGCATTTATAGTTGGAATGGCACTGAGCTATCTTTTACGACGGCTTCAAGGCTCAAAGAAAATAGTTAGGAATATCAGAACGGAACGCCCGTCACAATGATTCGTGAAATGATGGATTCTGACTCACAAGTCGTTTTGGAAATTTATGGATGCGGCCTCGAAACTCGGTACGAAAGAACGGATTGCCCCACTGGATGGCCACTGGAGAGATACCCTGCTCCTTGAGCGCAGGAGCAGAGAGGTTGGCATCTTATTTTCTCAGCGCCGCAGTGCAGGGGCACAATGCATACTGTCCTTACTGATGTGGTTCAATCTGCAAGATTGAACCATCGCGAGATTAAATTGAAACAGTCAGAAATATTGTCCGCTCCTTTGGTGAGCATTAATTCGACCGTTTCAGATTATCCATGAGATACTCCTTAAATGTCTCATAGTCTCCGGGCAATTGGACAGGTTCGCCTTCCCTTTCATCAATGTCTTTCATGCTATCGGGCAATTCCGGGGTAATCCCGATCAGTTCTATGATCTCGTCGGGGAACTTCGCGGGGTGTGCCGTCTCCAGAGAAATGCAGAGAGGAAAGTCACCCTCCTCCTGGAGATATATCTCAAGTCCTCTCCAGCCGACGGCGCCGTGAGGCTCCAGTATGGTGCCATAGGTATCGTAGGTCTTCTTGATGCACTCTCTTGTCATCTCATCGGATATGCTTACGGAAAAGATGTTTCTCCTCATTTCCTCCACATCGGGGTTCCGATGAACAATCCCCGCCCTGTCGACGGTTCCTCCGTAGAGCTCAAAAAAACGCGCCAGGTTGCTGGGATGTCCCACATTCATGGCATTGGAAAGGCATGCCAGGGATGGCGATACTTTCTCATAACGTCCCGACTGCAGGAACCGTGGGAATTCATCATTTTCATTGGTGGGCATAACCAGTTTTTTCACGGGCAGACCGAGACGCCGTGCATACTCACAGCCAAGGGCATCACCGAAATTGCCCGAGGGGACCGAAAATACAACTTCTTCTCCGTGGCGGCAGAGCTGGGCATAGGCATATATGTAATATACCATCTGGGGAAGTATGCGTCCAAAATTAATAGAGTTTGCCGAGGTGAAATTGAGATAGTGAAGTGAGGGATCTGAGAAGGCCTCCTTTACGAGATCCTGACAGTCGTCGAACTTCCCTTCCACCGAAAGTGCCTGTACATTGTCGCCAATCGTATCGAGCTGCTTCTTTTGTCTGCCGCTCACCTCTCCCGTGGGATAGAGGATAGTCACATCGATGCCGTCCACCCCTTTGAAGGCCTCTCCCACGGCACTCCCCGTGTCTCCCGACGTGGCCACCAGGACATTCAGTCTCTCTCCAGTTGGACGAAAATGACTCATCAATCGTGCCATCATCCGCGCGGCAAAATCCTTGAAGGAGGCCGTCGGTCCCTGATCCAGCCTCATGACGTACTTCCCCTTAGTCACCTCTTCCAAGGGAACGGGGAAGGGATAGGAGTCCTCTACAATCCCAGTCAGGACATCCCTTTCGACCTCTTCTTCCAGAAAGGCGCTGCTTACGAGAAGGGCCGCTTCGACATAGGATTTACCCTTCAAGGCAAAAATACCCTCATAGGGTATCCGCGGGATTCTGTCGGGGACATAGAGGCCTTCGTCGGACGCCTGCCCCTGAAGGAGGGCCTCCCCGAAAAGAACAGATCCCTTATAGGGTGTGATCGCTGCCGTTTCGGTCAGATTTCGATTGGTACTGTAGTATCCTATCCTATGCTTCATGATTCTCTCTCGTTCTATAATTTTCTATAAAATCCATAAACAGTTTATGATGTTTCATCAAAGGAAAACGTCTTTTATAAATCACATAGATATTCCTTTCAATGATACCCTCCTTTATGGGTACTTCACGAAGAACACCACTCTCCAGTTCACGCTTTACTGCATGAATGGAAATGAGCGATATCCCCAGCCCTGCGATGATTGCCTCCTTCACCGCCTCGGAACTTCCCAGTTCGCATACGATGTTCAATCCCGAAAGGCCCTGGTCTTTGTTGTCGGCCAGATATTCTTCCATTATTGACCGCGTGGCCGAGCCCCGCTCCCGTATAATGAAGGGTTCTCGAAAGACCTCATCGAGTGTAACGTCACTCCTGCCACTCCACGGGTGGGATGGAGGTACCGTCAATATGATGCGGTCCTTCCACAGGGCCTTTGCGTATAATTTCTTGTTTCCCGTATTCTTCCCTATAAATCCGATCTCCGCTTCGTCATCGAGTACCTTATTGATGGTCTCTTCGCTGTCGTTGGTCTTTACATAACAGTGGACAGCCGTATATTTGCCCTTGAACTCAGTCAAGACATGGGGGAGTATATAGGTTGCCGGGATGGTGCTTGCGCTGATATATATATCACCGGACTCGCTCTCTCCAGCCCGCAGTACCTTTTCTCCCGCCTCATCGATCATCTTAAAGAGTCTCTTCGCACAGTCATAGACTATCCTGCCTTCAGGAGTCAGCGGTATTGCGCGGTTTTTTCTATTGACCACCCGTGCGTTAATCAGGTCTTCAAGGTTCTTGATATGCTTCGTCAGTGACGGCTGTGTGAGGTTCATCCGTTTTGCTGCGTGGCTGAAGCTGCGCTCTTCCACAAGATTCACGAGAGATTCCATCTGCTGCAATGTAACATATTTAAAATTATGACGATTCATATGGTGGCAATATCATAATGAATCATTATAATCAACAGTAAATCATAACTTTAATGAATTTGACATATTCTATTACTTTGGATAATCTTGCGCCATATAATTACCGAAAGGATCGTCCCATGAATGAGAAGAGAGAGGTCAGATTGACGGAAACAGTTCACGGCGCCGGCTGAGCCTGCAAAATAGGTCCGGGCGACCTGAAAAAGGCACTGTCTGTATTACCCCTGATAAAACATCCCAATCTCATTGCGGGAATGGAAGGATCGGAAGATGCAGGCGTTTATAAACTGACGGAAGAAACGGCGCTGGTACAGACCCTTGATTTCTTTACACCCGTCGTCGATGATCCCTACACCTTCGGTCAGGTAGCGGCGGCGAATTCCCTCTCCGATGTCTATGCCATGGGAGGGAAGCCGATTACGGCCATGAACATCATCTGCTTCCCCATAAACTCCATGGATATCTCCATCCTTCAGGAAACGCTTCGTGGCGGTCTGGACAAGATCAGGGAGGCCGATGTCCTTCTCGTGGGCGGTCACAGTGTGGAGGACACGGAATTAAAATATGGTCTTTCGGTGACGGGGATCGTTCATCCCGAAAGGGTTCTCCTGAACCACGGAGCGCAGGAGGGAGACTCACTCATTCTGACCAAGCCCCTCGGGACGGGAATCATCAACACAGCAACCAAAGGAAAGCTCGCCAGTGATGAACTCATCGAACAATCGGTGGCATGCATGACTCAACTGAATAAAAAAGCGGCCGAGCTGCTGGACGGATATAACGACATCCACGCCTGCACCGACGTTACGGGCTTCGGCCTCCTGGGACACGCCTGTGAAATGATCGAAAGAAGCGATTGGGGCATGGTCATAAACTCCCATTCCGTACCCATACTCCCCGGAGTCCGGGGCTTTGCCGAAACAGGCATCATGCCCGGCGGACTGCATCGGAACAAAGACTACAGAGTGAATATGGTGACACAGAAATCGGGATGCCCCGACTGGCTTTTCGATGTCTTCTTTGACCCGCAGACCTCGGGCGGTCTCCTTATTTCACTACCCTCAACGGATGCGGAACATTTGCTGAAGGAGATGAAAGAGGGTGGCCTGCACGATGCAGCCATTATCGGCGAGGTTTCGCACAGGGTGAAAGGGAAGATTTCGGTTATGTAGGACCCGAATACCGCCGCTGGTTCAATCATGCACACCGCAGTCGCCGCCGCCGGTTCAATCTTGCAGATTGAACCAAAACATTAACCAGAGATGCAAATTACCATCAGTCCGAACTTCAAAAAAATCGAAAGAAGAAATATACTTTTAAATTTTTTTCGGTGTACTGAACCAGCGTCTTATCCACTGATCCGATAAGGAACGGTTCTTACCGATGTGGTTCAATCTGCAAGATTGAACCAGCGAGAGGGCATCTAAAATTATCGGAAATACAAATTTTTGCAAAACCGATACTTTGTTCCCCCGAGACGAAAACACAGTTATCCTTCGCCAGAGTCGCCTTCGCTGGACACTGGAAATGATCACCAAGGAAATGGTATTAGATCGAAGTAAAGTTTCAAGAATTGTGCAAAATACAAAAATTAGCAATATGCACACTTTGCTCTCCCGGAGCCTTGTTGCTGAAATTATTAATAACACAAATTTTTGTAAAATTAATAATTTGCTCTCTCATTCGATTACGACAGGCTTCTATCAAATGGTACATTACGTATAGTGCAAGATATCCATACTTTTTGATTTAGAAGAAATAGTAAAGATATATCTGCGATATTGTAACTATCCTCGATCTCAATTAAATCCTTGACTTTAAAGGTAATGGGGGTATCATCTCCCTGAAATCAATTAGTTAATCAAATCATCACCATAAACAATGCTACCCTCGCTGTTGGTTCAATCTTGCAAATCGCTGGTTCAATCTTGCAGATTGAACCTTAACATTAAACAGGGGTGCTCAATGCCGTCAGTCCGAGTTTCGAAAGAACTGAAAGAAGAGATATACTTCTTAACCTTTACAGTATATCGCTGGTACTATCTCTTTGACAGACACAACAGATGGGATATCCTGATCGACTCGTTACAATATTGCCAGGCCAACAAGGGGTTGCAAATATACAACTTTGTATTCATGTTAAACCACATGCACCTGATCGCACAAAGCAGCGACATGATTGGCTTCATCCGGGATTTCAAGACCTTCACCTCGAAGGAAATAAAAAAGAACATCGTGGAGACAGAACCGCAGGTTCTGAAACTATTCAAGAAAGGTGATACGTATCGCTTCTGGCAAAAGACAAATATGCCGGAGGTTATCAGGAGCGAAGATTTTTATCTCGAGAAAGCGCACTATGTGGAACAAAACCCGGTGCGAAAAAGATATGTTAAGAGGGCAGAGGATTGGGTGTATTCATCTGCAAATACGGACAGTGCTCTTTTGAAACTGGCAAGTATCTACTGATGAGGAACGGTTCTTACTGGTGAGGTTCAATCTACAAGATTGAACCAGCATGGAGGTATCGAACCCAATGGGATGCCGGCCGTTGTCATAGGACTTTTCATTTGTCTTAGTATAGGATTTACTACGAGAGGAAAGGCCCGCTAGGGGCTTCATTGGAAAGGTTGTGAAAGGGGGATGTATCCTTTCGGGTTCATCCCCCGCTTATCGCATATCATTGTTACAGAAACCGAGAATTACTCCTTCTTCGACTCCTTCTTCGACTCCTTCTTCGACTCCTTCTTTAACTCGCTCTTTGTCTCTTTCTCTTTTTCCTTCGCCTTCGTCTTCACATCTCCCGTGCCGCTCGATTCAGTCGTACCCGTTGTATCTTTTTCACTGTCTTTGCTGTCCGACGTCGATGGTTTCTTTCCACCATAATCGGTTACATACCAACCCGATCCCTTCAGATGAAAGGCCGACAGTGATATCAATTTATCAACAGTGCCGCCACATACCTTACATTCCTGCACCGCATCGTCTGTGATTCGCTGAAATACCTCAAATTTTTTCCCGCATTTCCTACACTTATACTCGTAGATAGGCATTAATAAATCCTCCGCAATATAATCTAATTGAGTATGTCTCCTATTTGATACTTATCGCTGAAACAGTCCAAGACCAGCGCTAAGTCAGTTTCCGCAATAGGTCGAAGCATATCCCTCGTTATAGAATGTACCTTTTCTTCTTCCCTTACTCTTTCTTCCAGGGGGGCATCGAAATCACTGTCCCCATTCGTAAACCGGATAATGTGAACCAGTTCATGAGTCGCTATATATAATAAGAGAGGCGCCATCTTAATAAATGGTCTGCTCCTCTTCACTGCATCGACAATCCGATCATCCTGAAGACAGATCTTAAAAAAATGAAAATTATCGGGATGATCGGCATCTTCATTTTTCTGGCAAAAGTATCTGCACAGATGTGCAAAGGCACTGTCATCTATTTCATGGTCATCGAGGTGGGCAAGGGTCTTTACTTCATACCTGTGACTATTCAAACCTCCAGACCCCAAACGAAAATGTTTTTCCGTCAGCATCTTGGCCTGATTAAATGCGCCCTTTATGAGTGATATCTCCGACTTATTGAAATACATATTCCCAAACGTACCGTTAAGATGCGTTTTTAATATATACACAACTCCCTTAATGTCAACAGATTTTACACCATTGCAATATGATTATAACATCCCCTGTCTGAATCAGGTAGAGAAGAAAGTATCTCCCTGTGAGAAGGAGGTGCTTTTTCATATCCCGCCTCCTGTACTCCCATTACTGCCTCTCCTCACCATATCTCAGACATTGTATCGCTACAGGGAAAGTTTCTTAATTGGGAAGAGGCACGCTGCTCAGGAGATATTTGAGGTCATCATCCTCGAATCGGATAGAAAATCCGACGAAGGGCGATTCGTTGCCCTCGTCGCTGAGGAAGTCATCCCACCCTGCAGAGAGATATACATGTTTCAATAGTTCATATTCGCCAAAGACCTTGAGATGGGGATCTCTGTCCGTATCAAAATCGAAGGCCTCGAAGGTAAACTTAAAATCATCATTCAGTGCATAATAGTCTATACCGATACCACCCGTGGATTCCAGGAGTCCCCCCCTCAAAACCACATCCTTGAATCTCTTACCGATCTCTGCATTGAAGAGGAGTCCATTCTTGTCCCACTCTTCCGTCCGTGTAGTCGTGCCTTTGCTGATACTGTCAGTCACTTTCCGCTTTCCCCGAGGATCGGCAACGATACCAACTATATAAAACTTGTCCCACTTCGGTTGAATTTTCAGATTCAGGTAGCTCTTTGCACTACTCTTGTCGAGCAGATATTCGCCGCGATAGCTGAGGAAGGTCCTGAATTGCTCGGATTTGGAAACGTATTTGTTGATCCCCTTCATACTTTCATCAATACTTTTGAGACCTGCATTCAGATTATCAATCGTTTCTTCTTCGTTGACCAGTCTCCCTATGGTCCCCTCCCCCTTGTTTATCTTGTCGGAAATATCCCTCATCGACACAAGGGTTTCGTTGAGGTTGTCTGCCACCCCTCCATCATTTACCAGTTTGCCGACGGTCCCTTCACCCCTGTTTATTCTATCGGTTATCTCCTTAAGCGAAACCACCGTTTCATTGAGGTTATCAAAGACACTATCATCTTTTACCAGCTTACCAACGGTCCCCTCACCCCTGTTTATCCTATCGGTTATCTCATTCAGCGAGGCCATCGTTTCGTTGAGATTATCAAAGACTCCGTCATCGGCGATCAGTTTACCAACGGTCCCCTCGCCCCTCTTTATTCTTCCCGTAACATCACTGAGGGCGGCAAAGGTCTTCTCCATCTCTTGCGAAGCGCGCGTGAGATTGGAAACCATGATACCCAGGTTTTCATCATTCTCTTTAACAACGTTGTTGAGATTTTCACTCAATTCCCTGGTGTTATTCAGAATCGCCCTGAGACTGGCCTCCCCCTCTTCGCCCCCGACGACGGCCTTCAAAGAGGCGGTTACGGCCTTGACGTCTTCGGCGATAAGGCCCACTTGTCGCAGCAAATTATCGAGGTCGGCCTGCCTCTCCACCTGGCCTATTTCGCCCCCCTCCTCTATATATGACACACCCTGCGTACCTGCTTGAATTTCAATATACTTGTCTCCCAAAATACCATGGGACTTTATCGAAGCGATTACGTCTTCCTCCAGTTTGACAGCGGGAAATATTCTCATGGCAACCAGCGCCTTTCCATCCTTGAGAGATATCGCCTCGACCCGTCCCACCTCTACGCCTGCTATCTGGACGGATGCATCCTTTTCCAGACCCGCCGCATTCTCAAAAACGGCATTGACAGCATATCCCTTTTTGAATCCGAAACCGTACTCTCCCACCTCAAAAGACATGTAGGCAAGGAGAATTAATGCTACCAAAACGAATAATCCAACCTTCGCCTCTGTGCTTACTGAACCCATGTATATCCTCCATCATAAATCGGCAATAATTATAGCAGTATAATACTAAATACTAAATACTAAATATTAAAGTTGCAACTTCCAGCTATTGAAGCTCCCCGCCGCAAGCCGTGGGGAATCTCCGACTGTTATTTTTATGCGCTTGCGATTCAGTTCACAAAACGCTGATCGGTCCATCGAGGTCGCCGGCAAGGAACTGATTCAGGACAGGATTCTTTGATGCCCCTATCTCGTCGGGTGTCCCCTGCTCCACGATCTGCCCTTCATAGAGCATGGCTATCTTGTGCCCCACCTTAAATATCGACTGCACATCATGGCTGATTACAACACAGGTAAGGTCAAAATTCCTTTGAGTGTTGATGATCAGTTCGTTTACGGCCTCCGTCATGATCGGATCGAGCCCGGTTGTGGGCTCATCGAAGAGGACAATGGCAGGCTGCATAGCGATCGCCCGTGCCAGTCCCACCCTTTTTCTCATGCCTCCACTCAATTCGGAGGGCATCTTCGCTTCGACACCGGCCAGACCGACGGCCTTCAGTCTTTCCCTGACAATATGCCTTATTTCCCCATCTTTCTTCTTTGTGTGTTCCCTCAGTGGAAAGGCGACATTTTCACCTACATTCATGGAATCAAAGAGGGCGGCCTCCTGAAAGAGCATACCGAATTTTTTCCTCACCTCGTTCAGGTGCCTGTCGTTCATCCTTGAGATATCATCTCCATCCACGATAATCTGACCGCTGTCGGGTTTCAAAAGGCCGATGATGTGCTTCAAGAGGACGCTCTTCCCTCCACCGCTCCTTCCTATGATGACGGTGGTCTTCCCCGCCTCTATCTCGAGATTGAGACCATCGAGAACCTTCTGCGTTCCAAATGATTTATGTACGTCTATGAGACTTATCATACCAACCCTGTCACTCATTATGATTGATCCTCATCAAAACATTATCGCAGTGAGGAAATAGTCGCTGATCAGTATTGAAACAGATGCCAGAACGACGGCCTCCGTCGTTGCCTTTCCAACACCTTCGGCGCCTCCCGTTGTATTGAATCCCTTGTAACAACCGACGAGGGAAAGGATAAGTCCAAAAAAGGCGGCCTTGATCAGTCCGTTGAATATATCATTCAGATCCACCATCTTGGTAATGTTTTTCACGAAGGCCCCCTCGTTGATATTCAGGATCTGCACCCCGACAAAATATCCGCCCAGAATGCCCATGAAGTCTGAAACAATGGTGAGTGCCGGAACCATTATAACGCCGGCTATCACCCTCGGAACAATCAGATGCTTTACGGGATTTACCGCCATAACGTAGAGGGCATCGATCTGTTCCGTTACACGCATCGTCCCCAGTTCGGCGGCCATCGCCGAACCTGCCCGTGCAGTAACCATCAATGATGTAAGAACAGGTCCCAGTTCCCTCGTCATCCCCAAGGCAACGGTAGAACCGACGAGGCTCTCGGCGCTGAACATCCTGAATCCGTAATAACCCTGGAGGGCCATCACCATCCCCGTAAATGTTCCGGTGAGAATAACGACAAATATGGATTTGACGCCAACAAACTCCATCTGTTTGAAGATGTGGCGTAATTTGAGCGGCGGCCTGATCATCCAGCTCAGTACGGAGAGGAAGAGGATGAGGATCTTTCCCGTTTCCTCTATATTTCTGATCACCATCCTTCCAAGGCTATCCATGGAAGCGGAAATTCTACCCATATTACAACTCCCGAAACATTTCGAACATAGGATGATTCTCAGGCGTCACCCTGGCATATCCTTAGTACAGAGAATATTGAAGCTCCCCGCCGCACGGAGAAGGAAATGCGCTCGCCGTTCAGTCCACATGTACAACCAAAGGGCTCAAAAGCAAAGGATATCTTGTATCAGAAGCCTATCGTCAGTGCAAGATAGGTTGGCAAAGACGCCGCTTTCATCGTCCACTTCCAACGTAATTGTCTTATAACCGCCATGAATATCGAGAAAGGGAAAGGTGTAAAGAAGGTCGGCCATATACTCATAGACGCAGACGACCCGTCCGGGTATTATCCGCCGTGGACGACACCATCGTCTCGTTCCGCCTTCAAACCCTATTCATACTGCTGCAAAAAAATCGGGAGCATTAGCACGAAACCGGCAGGCCCTATCATACTTTTTCCCTTTTTAAGACCCTCCCTATTTTGTCGTCATGGTGCATACACCGTCCCACCCACCTTCAGGGGGGTTCTCCTTGAGTTCCCTGCATCTCTTTATATACAACTGGGAAGGCGGATCGCCGGAACGGATCGCCGTCGCCTTCTGAAAAGCGGCTGTCGCCTCATCCCATCGACACTCTTTATAATGTGCAAGCCCCTCATCGAAGACCCTGACGAAGTCATTCCACTTCTCCGAATCTTTCCTCTCTCCCAGCAGCTCGTATATCTTGACAGGCAGGATCTTACCTTTGACCCTGACTGAATCAAGTTCCCGGCAAAAGAGCGTATCCTTCACACGTTCATAAGTAAATTCACTGACAACAATATTCGTTCCATACTGCTTGTTTATCCCTTCCAATCGGGCGCCAAGGTTCACGCTGTCTCCCATAACGGTGTAGTCGAACCTCATCTCCGAACCCATGTTTCCGACGACCATGTCACCGCTGTTTATTCCTATCCCGATATCGAGGGCAGGCCTTCCTTCATCGGTCCACTTCTTTTGCAGTTTCTGCAACTCCGCCATCATACCCAGGGCAGTGAGACAGGCCCGCTTCGCATGATCAGGCTGGTCGAGGGGAGCGCCATATACTGCCATGATGGCGTCTCCCATGTACTTATCGAGAAGGCCGTCATACTTAAATACGAGGTCAGTCATGGCCGTTAGATACTCGTTTAAAAGATGGACCAGTTCTTCCGGTGTGAGCTTTTCCGATACCGTCGTAAAGCCTCTGATATCGGAAAAGAGGACGGAGAGGTCCTTCTTGTCACCGCCCAGTTTGAGTTTTGACGGATCCTTCAGCATCTCGTTGATGACGGAAGCCGTCAGATAATATTGAAAGGCACCCTTGATCTTCTTTTTTTCCCGCTCCTCTGTGATGTATTTAAAGATTGTAATTCCCACATATACTGCAAAAATCGTGAACAAAGGGTAGACGATATTGAGCCAGAGATTGTAGCTTGAAAAGATGAATCGATTTATCACAAACCATGCGGCAACCAGAATAAGGCCGATCAGAAGACCCCTGACGGCACGCATCCGCGATATGATAAGCCCCATTAACAGACCCATGAGTATAATTACAAAGACATCGATGAGGGCTGTCCAACCCGGTCTTCTGATAAAGTTCTGGTGAAGGATATTGTCTATCACCGTGGCATGGATCCCTACACCGGGATAGACGGTGCTGAAGGGTGTCACCCGGAGATCGAATATCCCCGTTGCCGTGGCTCCGATGAGTACAATCTTGTCTTTGAAGAGACTCGGGTCGAGACGGTTGTTAAGGATATCGGCTATCGAATAGATGGGAAATGTATCTATGGGCCCCAGGAAATTTACAAGTATCCGCCCTGATTCATCGGTGGGGATCTCGATGTCTCCTATCTTGATTCCCTCTACGCCATATTCGGCCATCTTAAGGGAAACCATGGGCCAGTCCAGATACTGTTGCAGAAGAGCCAGTGAGAGGGGGGGATAATAATTTTCCCCTAATTGTATGGCAAGCGGGAACCATCGATTCGTACCGTCAATGTCGGGAAAGGCATTAAAGAACCCGCTGATCTCCGCTGCATCGGTGAGGATCTTGATATTAGGCGCCGCAGCATATGCCTTGATCATGGGATATTCATCGACCTTTCCCCTCATCCGAACGATGCCGTACTTCGATTCGCTGATGTATTCTTCGCTTCTTTTAATATCCTCCTCGGTGAGATGCCGGGCCTCCTGCTCGGATGTGTAGAAAAAATAACCCATCGTTACATTTCCTGCCTTTTCGATAGCCCGTGCAAGTATGAGATCGGTATCGGCCTGCTCCTTCTGCTCATCGATATATTTCGATAACCCCGGTTCCTTCAGACCCATATCATCTATCTTTTCCGACAATGCATTCAGTTCCTTGAGAGATGCATTGTCATCTGGCTCGGCAAAAACGACATCAAAGCCGATGCTCCTGGCGCCATATTCATTCAATGTTTCTATCAGTTGCGCTATTGTCGTTCGCGTCCAGGGCCATCGGCCGATCTCCGTCACGCTTTTTTCGTCAATGGCGGCAATAACCGTTTCCACTCCCGGAGATCTTTCTCCCCGGGCTATGAAGCGTAGATCAAGCGCCTTCAGTTCCATGAAATGGAAGAATGGAAACTTCATCATATAGAGGGTAAGTGATAAAATAATGACAAGGATGGTTATCTTAAGTGGGGACACAGAAAAGGTCTTTTTAAACATATTTCCCATAATTAGCTCCCTGCTTGATAAGAGACGAAATTCTATTCAAATCGGTGTGGAAAGTCAAGGCAATAGGAAAAACGTGTCAGATCATCTTGACAAGATTGCTTTCTTCGGATAAGTAGCAATTCTGTTTATATAGAATGCGCCGATGTAGCTCAGCTGGTAGAGCAACTGATTCGTAATCAGTAGGTCCGCGGTTCAAATCCGCGCATCGGCTCCAGTAA
>CAYMYS010000039.1:0-24490 GCA_964394725.1 uncultured Syntrophaceae bacterium | reverse complement strand
ATTTAACGACTACAAAAACATTCAAGATCTCAGTATTCTTCTTTATTATCCTCATCTTTCTTTCCGGGTATGCCGGAGTTTGCTCTGCGGCCTTCTCAATTGAAGATGAAAAGAAACTGGGAAAAGAATTTTATGAGAAGCTGAAGAAAAAAAATATTTTCGTAGATAATCCCAGGATCAGCGATTATCTAAACAATCTGGGACAAAGACTGTTAGAAGAGGATCTCGACAAATCTCCCTTTGATTTCACCTTTTCCGTAATAAAGAACTCCGGTATTAATGCCTTCGCAACACCGGGTGGTTACGTATATGTTTACGGAGGTCTTATAGGTATCACGGAGAACGAAAGTCAGCTTGCCGGTGTGCTGGCCCACGAAATAGCCCACATCAAGGCACGACACATAGCAAAAATGGTCGAAAAATCCCAAAAAATCAGCGTTGCCACACTTGCCGCGGTACTTGCCGGAGCATTTCTGGGAGGCGGAGGTGAAGCAACGGCTGCTGTTACAGGCTTCTCTCTCGCAACGGCCACCAGTTTAAACCTGAAATATAGCAGGGAGTTTGAAGAGGAAGCGGACCGAATAGGAATGTCATCCTTGGTAAATGCGGGATATGACGGTAGAGGAATGTTCGATTTTCTGAAAATTATGAGGCAATACGAGTTTTATTCGAATTCAGTCCCCTCCTATTTCCTCACACATCCGGGGACCAGCGACAGAATCAGTTACATTGACGGACTGCTCAACGTAAGAAACAAAAATGAGGGAGTAAAAAATATCATCAAAGGTTATGGCAGGGTGAAAACCATACTGTACCTTGATGATGACAAGAATCTCGATACGAAGTTCAACACCTTGACTGAAAGATTAAAGGAAAATCCCGATGATCTTGAAGCACTCTACTGTCTCGCAGTTGTCCAGAGCGAAATGGGGAAGGTTACAGAATCGGTTGCTTACTTCAACAAGGCCCTGTCGCTTTCACCCGATGATGCCGACATACTGAGAGATCTTGGCATCAGTTATTTCAGCACAGGAAAAATAAAAGATGCCATCGATACCCTGCGCAAAGCCTACCTGATCAACGGAAAGGATCTCGATACGATACTCTACCTGGGAAGATCCTATGAGGTTTCTCAAGATTACTCAACGGCCTTGAAACTTTACATACAATATAATAAAGGAAATCCCGATAACATCGATTTCTATTACAAGCTTGCCATGATGTACGGAAAGCTTGAAAAGCTGGGTGAATCACATTACAATTTCGGCCTCTTTTTTAAGAAAAAGAATAAGTCCAAAAGCGCCCTCTTTCATTTCAAGGCGGCCCTTAACCATCTATCCCCTGACAGTGAGATGGCCCGAAACAGCAAAAGGGAAATCGAATCTATGCGGAAGTAAAACCAACGGGATGATAAGAGGTCAAAACTGTTCGTTAAATATGATGGGAATTAATTTAGCAATATATTATTGACATTCTATATCCTTCTTTGGTAGAGATTACCAAGTATTCAAAAATAAAAGACCTTTTTAAATCACAACGTTAATATCAGCCACTGTTAAAGATATAAGGAATTGTTTTATGGCTCGACTACTCTCTAAATCTACGAATATAATTCCCCTGGTATCGATCCTTCTTTTACTCATCCTTAACACACCTTCTCCGGCTCGCGTAGAAACCGACACAAAAGCAGTTAAGTACGTTCCCGATTCACTGACTTTTCTATCTTCAGATCACGCAATTGTTATAGATAAAACAATGCAAAGGCTCTTTGTTTTTCATTCCGATAAGGGGCACATAGACCTCGTTTATCAGGCCAGATGTTCCACGGGCAAGAATAGTGGATTGAAAACAAAAATGGGCGATGCCAAAACGCCTGAAGGAATATATTTTCCCACAAGGCATTATGGTGATGAAGAGCTATCGTCTATTTACGGTTCCATGGCATTCCACCTTAATTACCCCAATTTCTACGATGTGAAGATGGGCAGAAACGGAAACAACATATGGCTACATGGAACGGACAAACCCTTGCATAATTTCCAGTCAAATGGGTGTATTACGCTCGAAAACAGCGATATAGAAAACGTCTGCAAATATATCACGCTATACGAAACACCAGTCATCATATACGATTATATCAAATGGGTACCACAGGAGGTTCTCTTAATATTCAGAAAAGAGCTGCAAGGCAAGCTCGATCTCTGGATTGATGCGGCGAACAGGGGAGATAGATCGGCTTTGGAGTCACTATATGCAACTTCCTCTTCAGTAAAGGGGAAAAGTACAAATATTCTTCTCAGTCAAACCAGAAAATGGAGAAATCGAAACCTGACAGTTTCCTTGCAACCGAAAAATATCTCTTTATTAAAATATGACAACTATGCAGTTATCACTTTCGAACAGATGCTGTCTTTCGACAACATCACCGGCAGTCACGGCAGTCGAAAACTCTTCCTTAAAAAGAACCCCGGGGATTGGCTCATAATCGGCGACCTGCTTCAGCGCCCCCAGACGGATGAACAGTTTTCCCGAAACCTGCTGGCCCTCGATGAATCCATGAAGACCCGCATTGAAAGTGTAAGCAGGCAGCGTGTTGAAGCGATGATAAAGGGCTGGTCGGAAAGCTGGGAGTCGGGAGATATGGACAGATACAAATCCTTTTATGCGCCCGGTTTCACATCGTCAAAAATGGATCTGGAGGGCTGGATATCCTATAAAACACGGTTGAATCAGATCAATAAAAATATTAAAATTGAAATAAACAATATCAAAATTCAGTTGGGAAATCAAAAAAGTGTTGCAGTTTTTGAGCAGCTATATAACTCTTCTCGATACAACGCCCGAGGAATCAAGAGCCTTCATCTCAAAAAGATCAATGATCGATGGATGATTCACAGGGAATCATGGAAGGCGATAAAAGGATAAAAACAAAGGCTGTAAAATGAAAAACAAAAGATTAAAGAGATGGACAGTTATCGTTATAGGAGATAACAGACAGTTAGGATCATTCGACATAACAGAGTCTATTATTATTATATTCCTTCTGGCTGTCTTCTCCCTCGCATCAGTGACCTTCGCCGCATACCTTTTGCATGATAAAAAGCAGGCCCTTGTCCGGGAAGAGATTTCCCGGGAACTTGAAAATACCCAGGATCTGCTCACCGCTGCTAATCAAAATAATTCAGAACTTGCCGCCACTATCACAGCATTTGAAGAGAGAATGACTACGACAGTCAAACCCGCCATCAAGGTCGTCAAAAAAACTCCACCACCTCCACCCTTACCTAAAAAGGAAGAGCCCATTATCACTGTTGTAGAGGGGGTGGAAGAGGCAGGGGTTGTAGAGGCAGAGGTGGTAGCGAAGCCGCCACCACCGGAGGTATCTACAGTAGATATTTCCAATTTTAATATCCGACGCAGAAGCAGTGATTCCATATCTTACAGCTTTAGGATAAAGAATGCCGATACCGACAATGCTCCTGTTTCGGGATATACCTTCGCCATTTTGAGATCCGATTCAACAGAGCAATCATCATGGATCAGCAATCCCAAAACAACCCTCGTTAACGGCATGCCGCAATATTTCAAAACGGGAGAATACTTTTCCATTAACAGATACAAAACAACTCGAGGCAGGTTTGAACACATATCGGGAAAAAAGGGTTTTAATATTATAACCATACTCGTCTTTTCCAACAGCGGCAAACTGATCCTGAAAAGGGATCATAAGATTTAATACATAAATTAGATACACTTATCAGGCAGCAAGAGAAAAATGATGTCAAAAAAGTTTCGTTTTTTTATTATAATCTTTCTTTTATCTTCGCTGGCCTTTGTGCAGACAGCCCTGTGCAAGACCACATTTGAGACTTTCTTCAAAGGAACCGACTACGAACTCAATATCTACAGAATTCAGGGCAGATCGCCGGGGAAGACGGTGCTGCTGATCGGCGGTATTCAGGGTAATGAACCGGGCGGATTCCTCTCTGCCGACCTCTATGCCGACATGAAAATATCAAAGGGCAATCTGATCGTAGTTCCCCGGGCAAATTTCTATTCCATCGTCCTGAATCGACGCCAGATCAATGAAGACATGAATAGAAAATTTTCGGAGCCATCGAGAAAAAATTATGAAGCCGAAGTGGTGGCGATCTTAAAAAAATTAATAGCAGAGAGTGACTGTCTTTTGAATCTCCACGATGGATCGGGCTTTTATTCAGATACCTGGCATAACGACATGAAAAACCCCATGAGATACGGACAATCTATTATAGCAGACAGCAGTTCCTTCAAGAATCCCCGCACCGGAGAAATCTTGGACCTGAAAAAGATGTCCGAACAGGTTATCGATGAAATAAATTCCTACATCGAAGTTCCTGGTCACTATTTTCACTTCAATAATCACCAGACAAGTACGAGTAAAACCCTTCATCCGGAACAGAGAAAATCGGCGACCTACTATGCCCTTTATAAATGCGGCATCCCGGCATTCGGGATTGAAACGAGTAAATCGCTTCCCCTGGAATTGAGGATCTATCACCATAATCTGGCAATCAACGCATTCATGAAGATATTTGATATCCATCCTGAAGTGCCCGGCATATACATCGATTCACCTAATATGAAATATCTCGTCGCCAAGATAAATGATCAAACACCCGTTGTTGTTGCCGACGGGAATACCCTCAACATATCCGCAGGTGACACCTTCAAGATCACCCATGTAGAGGCAAATTATGACCGTGGCATCAGCGTAGACATCGTGGGTTACGGATCCATCAATGACATCAACAGTTCATTTAAGATCAATCGTTCGACAAGTATCGTATTGAGAAAGGATCATCACCAATTCGGTAAAATCTTTCTTGCCGTCAATAAAAAGACCAACACCAGACAATACGCCGCCAAATCACGTGTCATCTTTTTTAAAACAAAGATCAATGACAAGGAAAAATATTTCCCCAATGGCACCCATGTTGACATTATCAAGGGAGACCGCATTGAAATTGTTGATGTGGGAACAACACCGGAATTGCTTCCGGATATTATCGTCAACTTTAAGGGGTTTGTGGGAAATAAAAATGTAAATACGGGTGAAGACCGCGGCTATGTCATTCATACCGATCTGGACCTGTGGGAACGCTATTCACTCTATAAGAAGGGTCATACCTACCAGGTTGTTGTAACCAAAGACAAGAACGAGATAATCGGCAGGCTCTTTGTCGATATAAGGGACCCCACCTTTGAGTATATTGTTCTTCAACTTAATAGGAGCGACAAAATATGTTATTCAAAGGATGATGTCATCACTGTCGATTATAATGATACCATCAAGCTGATTGATGTGAAAACCAATATCCCAAACAATTTCAATACAAAGATCTTTGTCAGTGGACCACATACCAATGTTCCACTGACGATAGGAACACCGGTGGTAGCAAGTAAACTCATTCCCCTTTCACATAGGGGTAACGCATCATATACAATTACTCTGAAGCGGGAAAAGATTATAATCGGTTCCATACCACTGCAGATACATGAAAGCCGGCTGGCATATAAGGATGAAGCGGATTCTGAATAGATGGATTGAATGGTTGGACTAACGGATATGGAGAAGACATGTGCAAACAAACAATAAAAATGTCTCTATAATAAATATAGATTGCAAACTCACCGGCAACTTTGACTTCAAGGGATATCTGATTCTGGCAGGCTCCATCAAGGGCAACCTGACCGCCGAAACGGTGGCCACGGAAAAGGAGAGTCACATCAACGGGAAAGTCAAGGCACAAACCCTTACCATAGCGGGAACTTTTGAGGGGGAAATAACGGCTACCAATACCCTGACACTCCTGGATACGGCAAATGTAAACGCCTTAATAAAATGCGGCAAACTGATTATTGAAAAGGGCTGCATCCTCAATGGTAAAACCGAGCCACTGACTACAAGTCCCGGCAGTTAACTGCCCTCTCCCCACACAAGCTCAGCTCTCCCCAGTATGCCGGCAAAGATAAGCCTGCATGTATCAGACCCATCGGACCGGCCCTCCTCCCGGGGAAACCTGATACTATAAAAACTTCCATAATAGGGATTGACATAGGGGAATAGTTCCCTGATGACGGGCGTAACCTCCGTGATCTTTCTTATATCGACAGGTTCCAGACGCTCTCCCCTCTTGTTTATGAGGAATATCTTCCAGATAGAATTCGCATTTGAAAAATCATTCGACTCTTTCTCAGGGGTATAGGCATAGAACATAAACTCCGTATATTGTGAAGACTGATCGACTAATAACTGCTCTTTTGTCTTCCTTTCCCGATCGCTGACAAGATATATCCGTGCATACTCTGATAGATAGGCCTTGTTGAACTCTCGGCTCTTTTTTGTCGTTGAGATGTAGGCCCTCGTTTCAAATTGAGAGTAGAGTGTCTTTTCTCTCGTCCACCGGTTTAACACATCGAGGTATTGCCTGGAAACGCTCTCATTCTTCGATATTTCGACATATTCACCTATGTAGCTGCAACCCTGCACACTCACCAATAGAATCAAAACAATGCTCCAGACAAGCCTATTCATCCGATCCTCCAAATACCCTTTCAAAGATGTAGTCTACGTGTTTTAAAAAATTACTATTCCTGAAGATACCCTCGACATCTTCCTCCTTCAGATAGGACATTATCCCTTCGTCATGAAGGATCAATTCCTTAAATTCGATCCCCTTCTCCCATGATGTCATGGCATTCTTCTGGACAGAGGCGTAGGCATCTTCTCTGGAGATACCCTTTTCTATAAGCTTTAGCAATACCATCTGCGAAAATATAACACCCTTTGTTATATTGAGATTCGCAATCATCTTTTCCGGATAGACAACAATATTTTTCATCATATTTGTAAATCTGTAAATCATGAAATCGAGGAGTATGGTGGCGTCGGGACCAATAACCCTCTCTACCGATGAATGACTGATGTCCCTTTCATGCCACAGGGGGATATTTTCCAGAGATGCCAGTGCGTAGGACCGCATAAGTCTGGCCAGGCCTGACAGATTCTCCGATAGTATGGGATTTCTCTTGTGGGGCATGGCGGAAGAACCCTTCTGTCCGGTAGAGAAGTATTCCTCGGCCTCTCTGACCTCGGTCCTCTGGAGGTGCCGTATCTCTGTAGCAAATTTTTCAATGGAAGATCCGATAATGGCGAGTGTGGAAAAGAATTCCGCATGCCTGTCTCTCTGTACAATCTGCGTCGAAACAGGGGCAGGCCGTAATTCCAGTTTTGCACACACAAATTCCTCCACTTCGGGATCGATAAAGGAAAATGTTCCCACCGCGCCCGATATCTTCCCATAACTTATGGAGTCCCGCGCCCGTATCAGTCTGTCTCTGTTTCTTACCATTTCCTGGTACCACATAGCCATTTTGAGGCCGAAGGTGACGGGTTCCGCATGTATGCCGTGCGATCTCCCTATCATCAGTGTATCTTTATATTGAAAGGCCTTTTCCTTGAGAACCGCCAACAGGCCTTCCATATCTTCGATAAGCATTCCCGAGGCCTCTCTCAGGAGGACGGCAAAGGATGTATCGAGAATATCCGACGATGTCAGTCCCATGTGGATGTATCGCGAGTCTTCACCTACCTTTTCGGCAACCGATGTAAGAAAGGCAATCACGTCGTGTTTGACGGTCTCTTCAATCTCCGCTATTCTTTGGACATCAAATCCTGCCCTTTCGGAAATTGTTTTAAAGGATTCTTCCGGAATCTCTCCCCGTCTGGCCAGGACCTCACACACCGCCAGTTCTATTTCCAGCCATTTCTCAAATCTATTGCCCTCGCTCCAGATGGAAGCCATCTCTTTTCGTGAGTATCTTGAAATCAATTTTTATGCTCCTGAATGAGTCTCGTATTGAATAATATTAATTGCGCAATGCTATTACGAGACTGCATAACGAGTCAAGTATTTTCGCATGTAGCAATAGGAAGGTTAGTTGTGTATGTTATTGTCTTGAGATACCTTTCCGCGGAAATCCACTGTCCTCTGAAACAAAATCAACTTGTCATCGGTTCTAATATCTGTTAGTGATACAGACAACTGTTATAAAGGAAAATAAAAGCAGCACCCCGCCTCGAGGAATTTATTACATGAACAAAAGTGACCTTTTGAATGAAGCACGGAACGTTTTGAAAATCGAAGCCGATTCCATACTGGGTCTCATATCAAAAATTGATGACACCTTTGCAAAAGCGATAGAGATAATATGCACATCGAAAGGTCGTGTCATAGTTACGGGGATAGGGAAATCAGGTCTCATCGGAAAGAAGATTGTGGCAACCCTCACCAGTACCGGAACTCCTGCACTTTTTCTGCACCCCGTTGAGGGCCTTCATGGAGATCTTGGGATCGTAACGAAGGATGATGTCATGCTCGCCATCTCCAACAGCGGCGAAACGAACGAATTAAATATGATTATTCAACGGATACACGAGCTCGGCGTTCCCCTCATCGCCTTCACCGGTAAAGTCGATTCCACCCTGGGCAGATATAGCGACGTCATAATCGATATCGGTGTCAAACGGGAGGCATGCCCCTTTGGCCTTACGCCCACATCGAGTTCTACGGCCGCCCTTGCAATGGGTGACGCGCTGGCTGTGGCATTGATCAAAGAGAAAAACTTTAACGAAACGGACTTTTATAAGTTTCATCCCGGTGGACACTTGGGGCTCAGGCTTATGGCCAAGGTTAAAGATGTCATGATCTGCGGCGATAAGATACCGACTGTACAGTTTCAAAGCCCTGCCACCATTGCAATAGATGAAATGGATGAAAAAAATCTCGGCTTCGTCCTCATTGTGGACAATGACAATTGTCTTGTCGGCATTTTGACGGATGGTGACATCAGGAGATTGATCAGACAGGGAGTATATTTTTCTGACCAGATTGTCGATGATTTCATGACCAGGTCTCCCAAAACGGCGTCTGCCGAGATGTCGCTCGCTGAGACGGTTGAGGCAATGCAAAAGGATGAAATCACGACCTTTGCAGTGGTGGACGATAATGGTCATCTTGAAGGATTTATTCACCTGCACGACATTCTCGGAAGAGGGGGAACTATAAAGATTGCCATGCCTCTTTAAGATTACTCTGGCAATCGCGTAAATGATAGAAACTGAGGGGAACCTCTTTCTACAAAGACGATTTTACAGGGAACATGAATCCAAAATATTTCATCATCAGATGCCTTAGATGCAACCAGAAAAACAGGGTCAAACGAGACCAGCAGACTGGTCGCCCTATGTGCGGCAGGTGCGGTGCCTATCTCGATGAACTGATTTTAAGTTGCCTTATCTGTCACAAGAAGAACCGCATTCGCGAAGATAAACTCCATGATTGCCCAGTCTGCGGCCATTGCGGTGCGCCCCTCTATCAGGGCTATGTCCAGAGCCTGTCGGACAAGACCTTTGACAACGAAATCGACTCCTTTCCGGCCCCCGTTTTCCTATGCTGCTGGGCACCCTGGTGCGTTTCCTGCCGCATCGTACTCCCCTTTCTCGAGCAAATAGCTCCCCGGTACGATGGGGGCATCAAGATCGCAAAATTGAACATAGATGAAAATCCCCTTATCGCCTCCCGGTATTCCGTAAGTAAAACACCCACATTCCTTATATTCAGAAACAGGAAGCTCCATAAGACGCTGACTGGCATTCTGACAAAGGAAGAAATAGAAGCGCACTTGAAATCACTGGTAAAAAAACAAGATTCTTCTCCAATGTAGCTGGTTATCCTATATATCTCGAAACATAGTTCATATGACTTTTGGGTAAACCTTCATGGCTCAGAATTAATCATTCATCCTTTCCATCGTACAAAATTCCCCACGGTATTATTGACAAGGATAGTGCCTTTGTGCTTTATATATTGGTATATGAAAGAAAATTTCAATCCGAGACCGTGGGCCAGGAATTGCCACCTCCAGAGCATCTTTGCCAGTCTTAAGATCAGAGCCATGGGGGGCAACCCCATGGTGGAATGTGCAAAAAAAGTTATAGTCGATGGAGGCGACGGTGTCCGGCTCCTCGGATTCCACTCAGCCCATAAAGACAATGCTGGAAAGGGTCTTATCCTTCTTATCCATGGATGGGAGGGGAGTTCCCGGTCCACCTATATTCTACACACTGGCAGATACCTCTTCGCAAGGGGCTATGACATATTCCGGCTGAACCTGAGAGACCATGGCGCAAGCCACCACCTGAATGAGGGATTTTTCCATGGCGGACTGACGGATGAAACCTTTAGGGCTGCATCCAATATAGCCAGACTTTCACAGGGAAATCCCTTCTTCATCGCAGGGTTTTCGCTGGGGGGAAATTTCGCACTGAGAATCGCCATGGGACATGGCAAGACGCCCATAAAGAACCTCAGGCACATAATCGCTATCAGTACGATCCTCGATCCCCTGCAATCGACGCGCTTAATAGACAACAGTCTCTTCATATACGGACACTACTTTCTGAAAAAATGGAAAAGATCACTGGAAATCAAAGAGGGTCTCTTCCCCGACCTGTATGATTTCACGGACATACTGAAAATGAAGTCCCTGATGGCAATGACAGATGGCATCATTGAAAGATATTCACCCTTTCGGGATCACCGGGAGTACTTCAACAGCTATACGCTACGGGGCGACGCGCTGGCAGATCTTTCTGTACCCGTATCCATAATAGTCTCCCGGGATGACCCCTTTATTCCTGTCAAAGATTTTTACGAATTAAAAAGCAACGACAACCTTCATCTCTCCGTGCAGCAATATGGAGGACATTGCGGCTTCCTTGATCCCTTTCCCTTCGGTTGCTGGTTTGAGAGGGAGATCGAGGGGATAATGGAAACATATACCTTGTAATATGACGAAAATGACCAGACCGAATATAATGAATAGAGACTCTACACTGGAACTGATAGTGGAGAGACTGGGCAATACTCCCAACGATTTTTCCGAAAAGATCAATCATAACGAATCACAGGCCGGGGGAGAACGACGCCTGACGGCGGGTGTCCTCCTCCCGCTCCACTATAAAAATGAAGGTTTTGTCATCAACCTCATCAAGCGCTCAAAGCTCGTATCGCAGGCCGGGGATCTTGGCTTCCCCGGAGGTATGCTGGACCCCTTCCTCGACCGGCTCTTCATGCATCTCATGCGCTTCAGATGCCCGCCCATCATGACGGGAAAGGCCCTCAGATGCGCCCGAAAGAGGGGAAAGCATTCCTTTGCAACAACATCACTCTTTTTAGCTAACGCCCTCAGAGAATCATGGGAAGAGGTCAGACTCAATCCCATGAACGTGAAATTTCTTGGCCCCCTCCCCACCTATGATTTGTACCTCTTTCGAAGAAGCATATTCCCGCTGGTAGGCTACGTAAAGAAAAGTCAATCTTTGCGATCCAACGAAGAGGTAGAGAAGATTATTGAGATCCCCCTGCAGTCCTTTTTTGAAGACAGGCATTATGCCGCCTGCCTATTCATAAATCCCGATGGAAGCACCCATCGAAGGGGCAACAGTTATGATTTCCCCTGTTTCATCCATAACGACAGTGATGGTCAGGAGGAAATACTCTGGGGGGCAACCTTCCAGATAATCATGTCCTTTCTGGCGATCGTTTTCGACTATGAAATGCCCTCATCCTATTCGAAAAGAACCATCGAGAAGAGAATAAATCGATCCTATTTAAGAGGCGCTTCACCACAGGAACAATCATGAGTGGCATCCATGAAAAGAGATATTTGCATCACTCGGAAAGATGGGAATCTTCTTCTTGACAACGACCGGTCAACTGGATAACTATGCACTCAACAGCAGGCCTGTTCTCCTTTGCTTGCTGCGGAAAGCTTCAATCAAATAAAGCACTTTGGGAGGATCCAATGATATCAAGACGAACATCCGACATTTCACCCTTCATCGTCATGGATGTACTGGAAAAGGCTCAGGAAATGGAACGAAGGGGAGAAGATGTCATTCATCTGGAAGTGGGCGAGCCCGACTTCGACACTCCGCAGTGCATCAAAGAGGCCTGTCACAGGGCCATTGAAGGCGGAAAGACTCATTACACACACAGTCTGGGACTCTTTGAACTGAGAGAGGCAATCTGTGAATACTATTTCACAAAATATGGTGTAACGGTCTCACCCGATCAGGTCATCGTAACGTCGGGGACGTCACCGGCCCTTTTTCTCATCTTTGCGGCCATGCTTGAACGGGATGACGAGGTAATAATATCAGACCCTCACTACGCCTGTTATCCCAATTTCATCTCCCTCCTCGAGGGGGTGCCCGTCTCAGTCAACGTTTATGAGGAAGAGGGATTTCAGTACACCCCGCAGGCGATCGAAGATAAAATAGGCACAAAGACAAAGGCGATCATGATCAACTCTCCATCAAATCCAACGG
Organism: uncultured Syntrophaceae bacterium; assembly: GCA_964394725.1. Taxonomy (GTDB): domain Bacteria; phylum Desulfobacterota; class Syntrophia; order Syntrophales; family UBA2210; genus JAFGPZ01. The sequence goes on along the minus strand of CAYMYS010000039.1, from coordinate 12,054 downwards.
GCAACCTCCTAGACAGGGAACGTATGGCGGCAATCGCGTCATTGGGACTACCCGTAATTTCAGATGAAATATACCACGGCCTCGTTTATGAAGACACAGAGCACTCCATACTGGAGTTTACCGACAATGCCTTTGTGCTGAACGGTTTTTCCAAGCAATTTGCCATGACGGGATGGCGACTGGGATACCTCATTGCCCCTCATCGATTCATCAGGCCCATGCAGAAGGTCCAGCAGAATCTCTTTATCTCGGCCAATTCCTTCGTCCAGTGGGGAGGTGTTGCGGCACTGAGAGAGGCCGGGACGGATGTCATTCGAATGAGAGAAATATTCAACAAAAGACGTAAATATATGATACAACGCCTCCGGGAAATGGGATTAGGTATCGCAGTAGAGCCCACGGGTGCATTTTATGTCCTTGGAAATATAAAAAAATACAAAACCAGTTCCTATGACATGGCCTTCGATATACTGGAAAAGTCGAAGGTGGGTGTCACCCCCGGCATAGATTTCGGAAAGAACTGTGAGGGATACCTGAGATTCTCCTACGCCAATTCTCTGGAAAATATCGAGAAGGGTCTTTTGCGCATAGAAAACTATCTAAAGGAGTTATAACATAGTGATGAAACTGCCCCGGGATATAGATACATTCGTCTTCGACTTCGACGGAACGCTGGCAAAACTGAATATCGACTTTCCCGCCATGAGAAACAAGATCCCCGATCTACTTCGCGGCTATGGCGTCGATCCCGACGGACTGGAGAATCTCTTCATACTGGAAATGATCGAAGCGGGCAGCCATATGGTCGCCACAGAACACCCCGAAAAAGCCGCTGAATTTGTGGAACGTGCCAACACCATCATATATGACATCGAAATGGATGGCGCGCGAGCGGGAAATCTCTTTGACGGCATAGACAACATGCTCCAGATACTGACAGAGAGAAAAAAAAAGATCGGTGTAGTTACACGAAACTGTCTCGATGCAGTGAGGAAGCTCTACCCCGGCATCGATTCATTCACCGATGCCATCGTTACCCGAGAATCGACGACACGGCCAAAACCGCATCCGGAACATCTTGAGATAGCCCTTGACGAACTGGGATCGACATCAAAAACGGCTGTTATGGTCGGAGATCATCCCATGGATATCGCTGTCGGGAAAAGTGTGGGTACCCGTACAGTAGGAGTCCTGACTGGTCATTCCGACGAGACCCTCATGCGTGAAGCCGAAGCCGACTACATCATAAAAAAAGTGACTGACATAGTCGATCTCTTATAGGAGAAATCATGTATGAAGTAAGCATCAAAAAATCTTTTTCCGCCGCCCATGCACTGAAAATCGGCGGAAAATGCGAAAACCTCCACGGACACAACTTTGCTGTAGAGGTCACCGTCTCAGCCAAGGAACTGGACGGTGAGGATATCGTTATCGATTTTCGACTTCTGAAAAGATGGACCAATAATATTCTCGATGAACTGGATCACACATATCTGAATGATCTCCCCTTATTTAAAGACATAAACCCCACATCGGAAAATATTGCCCGCATTATTTATGAGAAAATAGAACCGATGATTGACAAACCGGATGTACATCTCTCTCATGTAACAGTCTGGGAATCGGAATCCTCTCGGGCAACATACAGGGGCGACGAATAATGGTAGATGTTCAGAATCAGCGGGATTATCGTAATATCGCAATTAATAAAGTGGGCGTCAAGGGTATCAAATACCCTATTATCGTCCTCGACAAGACGAATGGCACCCAGCATGTCAACGCCGCCTTCAATATGTATGTCAATCTCCCCCATCGCTTCAAGGGGACACACATGAGCCGCTTCATCGAGATTCTTAATGAATTCCGTGGAGAGGTAAACATCAGGACCTTCCGAAATATACTCGATAAGATGAAAGAGAGGCTCAATGCCGAATCGGCCCACATGGAGATCAGATTCCCCTACTTTATAGAAAAGACGGCGCCCGTTTCAAAGGCAACTAGTCTCATGGAATACGAGTGCCTCTTCTCCGGTGAAAACAACGGTGACACAAACGACTTTCTCGTCGGCGTTACCGTACCGGTAACGACGGTATGCCCCTGTTCAAAAGAGATCAGCAATCTGGGCGCCCACAATCAGAGAGGCATTGTCACGGTGAAGCTGCGCTTTAAGAAATTCTTCTGGATAGAAGATGTCATAAAACTGATCGAAGCGTCGGCAAGCTGCGAGGTCTTCTCGCTCCTCAAGCGCGTAGACGAAAAACACGTCACCGAGATGGCCTACGAAAACCCCATGTTTGTAGAGGACGTCGTGAGGAATGTGGCGGAGAAATTGAATCTCGATACCAACTTCACCTGGTACAGCATCGAATCGGAAAATATCGAAAGCATCCACAACCACAACGCCTACGCCTATATCGAAAAGGATCGGTTGATAGTTAGCAGTTAGCAGTTAGCAGTTTTTTAATTAAATATCCAAGGATCTGATTTTTTTGGATAATATTCAAGATTATTTCCATAGTTCTACATTTTCAACTTCTGTTTTTAACCGTGAACCGGTAACTGTAAACCGTGAACTGTTATTTTCTTATCCTGTCGAAGACACTGTAGACGACAGGGATCACGAAAAGTGTCAGTAATGTGGAAAAGATAAGTCCCGCCGCCACGGCAATCGCCATGGGTGACCGAAGCTCCGAGCCCTGAGTCTGGCTCAGCGCCATGGGAAGCATGCCAAATACGGTGGTAAATGAGGTGATCAGTATGGGTCTCAGCCGTACCGACGCGCCTTCGACGACGGCGTCAAAGGAATTCATTCCCTTTTTTCTCAGACGATTGATATAATCGATCATCACAATCCCATTGTTCACCACCACCCCCGCCAGTATAATGACACCCATGAAGGCAGGCACGGAGAGTGTCTTCTGAAAGAGGAGAAGCCCGAAGATCACACCGATGAATGAAAGGGGAACGGTAAACATGATAACCAGGGGATGACGCAGTGATTCGAACTGGGCCGCCATGACCATGTAGATGAGGACGATGGAAACGACGAGTGCCCAGAAGAGTGACGAAAAGGCGCTCTTCATATCTTTGTAAGTTCCGCCGTACTCGATAAAATAACCCTCTGGAATTGTCATGCCCGACTCGATTTCCTTGATATCCGCCACAATACTCCCGATGTCCCTTCCAAATGTGTTGGCCGTCACGGTAACTTTCCGCTCCTGGTCCTCGCGAAATATCTTGACGGGCCCCTTTTCGGGGACTATCTGTGCCAACTGATAGAGCGAGAGTCGCCCACCTGACGGCGTGACTACCGTTATATTACCCACATCCGCGATGGATTGCCTGTCTAAATCTCTGAGCCGCACCCTGATATTAAATTCGTCGCCTCCCATACGATACTTTGTGGGTACCACGCCGAGCATGGCCGCCTTCACCGTTTCGGCAATATGCCCGACCGTCAGTCCGATTCTCGATGCCTTCTCCCGGTCCACGATGATTTGAAGCTCTGGTTTTCCCAGCTTCAAGGTCGTGTCGATATCCCTCAGCCCCTCCACAGTTCCTATCTTTTCGGCAATCCTGTCGGTTATGGACTTCAGTACCTGTAAGTCCTTTCCGAAGACCTTGATCGCCACGGGAGAATTGGATCCTGCCGAACTCCCCATCATCATCTGCTCTATATCGTAAAAGTCAAACTTCGCCCCCTTTATCCGGGGAATTTTTTTCCTGACATAATCCCGTATTTCCGCGGCCGATCTCACCCTCATTTCCTTATCGGCCAGTCGTGCATAAAGAAGGGCTTCGTTCACATCGGCGGCCCCCGTTCCCCAGGCTATATCGAATTTTGATTCCCTGGAAAGACCAATAAATGACGCGAGAAATATTGTCTCAGGCTGATCGAGAATGGTATTTTCCACTCTCTTTATGATCATATTTGTTTCTTCCAGCGATGTCCCCACAGGTAATTCCGCCTTTAAGGCCAGAATTGGAAAATCTCCCTTGGGCATAAATTCCGTTCCAATCAAGGGAATTGCGGACAGGCTTATGACAAGGAGCAGAATCGTCGTGGAAATGACTATCAACCTGTGTCCCAGAGACCAGCGAAGCAGGTATGCATAGGCGTCCCTGATCTTCGAGAACAATCGAAAGGTCCTTTTCTTCGTCTTATTCTCTCTCGATTTTATCTTGAAAAATATCGAAGAGAGCATGGGAACAATGGTGACGGCCACGAAGAGTGACGCCAGGAGCGCCAGTGTGATGGTAACGGCCAAGGGTCTGGCGAGACGCCCCGCGATTCCCCCTGCCAGAGCCATGGGAAGAAAGACTGAAATGGTTGTCAAAGTCGATGCAGTAATGGCCATCCCCACTTCTTGAGCGCCCACAATGGCGGCTTCTTTGCGCCCCCTCCCCTCTTCCAGATGGCGGAAAATATTTTCAATAACAACGACGGCATTATCGACAAGCATACCGACACCGAGGGCCATTCCTCCCAGCGTCATAATATTGAGCGTATAGTCGAAGGCATATATACCTATCGCCGTGGTGATAATGGAAAGGGGGACAGCCAGAGCTATGGTAGCCGTCGGTCTCCAGTTCCAGAGAAAGGCAAAGACCATTATGATGGCCAGTATCGCTCCCGCGACTGCGTTACGTCCAGTATTCTGCGTTATCCTCTTGATGATCCGCCCCTGGTCCATAACAGGATAAAAGGTGATATCCGCTGGAATTCTTCCCTTCAGACCGTTCAGCGTCTCTTTTACATCGTCAATCACAGTGACGGTGTTTTTCCCTGACTGCTTCATCACCATCATGATGACAGAGGGTTTCTTGTTGGTCCTGCCGTAATTCCGGATTTCCTTGAAGGTATCGGTGACGGTGGCCACATCCCTGATATAGACCGATGTATTTCCGTGCATGGCGACAACGGTATTTCTGATGGCCTCAATATCCTTGTATTCCCCCATGGTCCTGACAAGATATTCGACGTTACCCTTTTCAACGTGGCCGCCTGAGACATTGACATTTTCCCTGGCCAGCCTGTCTATCACCTGTGCCATGGAAAGGTTGAAAGCACCCAGTTTATCCCTGTCGACGAAGATATTGATCTCCCGTTCAAGTCCACCCATGACATAAACGGATGCCACTCCTCCCTGACGCTCGAGCCTCGGTTTTATATTGTCTATGAGGTATTTTCTGAGCGTTCGTGTGTCCTCCATGCCTGTGACACCGTAATAGAGTATTGGATAATCGGATGTATTGAATTTCACGACCAGCGGCGAATCGGCATCGTCGGGGAGGTAATCGGTAAGCCATGAAAGTTTTTCCCTCACATCCTGAGCGGCAAAATCGAGAGTAACTCCCCATTCGAATTCCACGATGACAGCGGAAACCCCTTCCTGAGAAGTGGATGTCACGTTCTTGACATTCTTGATGGAACTGACGACACCCTCTATCGGTTTCGTTATCAGATTTTCTATATCCTCGGAAGAAACCCCCTCGTAGGTTGTAACAACAGAAACTGCGGGATATTCCATTTCAGGCATCATATCGAGGCCAAGACGCGAAAAGGCAATGACACCGAAGAGTGTGATGATCAGGATCATCATGAGGATGGTTATTTTTCTTTCGACTGAAAATTGAGGAAGGGTCATAGATTTATCGTCAGTACGTTACTATCTTCGCTATAACCTCGGTATCTTCTTCGAGGCCGTAATTTCCAGTGATAATGACTTTTTCTCCCACATCGAGGCCTTTTTTGATCTCCGCCATGTTCGCATTGAATGCGCCTATTGTGACGGGCCGCGATATAACACTTTCGTCCTTCAGGATAAAGACGGCATCACGGCCTTCACTATCGGTAACAAGGGCCTTTTGTGGAATAACGACTACATCATTACGGACATCAGTTTTCAGTGTTATGCGAGCAAACATCCCCGGCTTGATCAGTTGTTTCCCGTTGGGGATATCAATCTCCACCCTGAAGTTACGATTTACCGGGTCTATCCGTGCGTTGATCCGGGAGATCTTCCCCTGGAAGCGGTAATCGGGGAGTGCATCCAGTAAAACATCCGCTAAGATGCCCTTTCTCAGTTGAAGCATCTTTACTTCGGGTATCTCAACTTCGGCCTTAACCCTGGCTATATTCATTATCCACACAAGGGGGGTGCCGGGCGCAATAATCTCCCCCTCATTCACATATCTCTTCACCACAATGCCCGAAAAGGGTGTCGTGACTACGGAATCCTTCAGTTTCTGTGATGCCAGCGCGATGTTGGCCCTTGCCCCTTCCATCTGGGCGGAGGCAAGATCCACCTTTGCGACGGCCATGGAAAAGGCCGTTGTGATATCGTCGTATCTCTTTTCGGAAACAACCTTTCGTTCGTAAAGGCTGGTCAGTCTCTTCTTTTCTTTTGTCAGATTGGCAACATTGAGATTCGCCTCTTTCAGGGAGGCCTTCGCCATTTTCAGCTCAGCCATAGCCCGCCGCCGGCTGAGAAGTATGTCACTCTGGTCGAGCCGGGCAATCTCCTCACCGTCCCTTACATAATCTCCTTCATCGACGGCTATCCCTTCAATCCTGCCGCCGATCTTCGATCCTACTCGTGACTCATATCGAGGCCGAATCGTGCCCGTCGCAATGATGGGGATATAGAGATCACCCCGGTGTACCTCAACGGCGCTCACGCCTATTTTTACCCCGGAACCCTCTTTCGGCGGCTGAATCTTCTCTGAATTCCAGTCTTCGTTATCACAGCCAGCCAGAAGAGCTATTATCAGAAACAGGCATGCCACGATAACTCGCCATAGTGGGGTTCTTTTCACTCTTTCGTTACCTCGCTATAGATGACACCCATGGCCCACTCCAGCCTCCCCATCGCTATGTTATACTCACTGAGGGCGTTGTAGTAATCCGATTTCGTCTTTGTCAATAATGTCTGGGCATCGATGACATCCGTCGACGTCGCCACCTGCTCCCTGAATCGTTCCTCATTGATTCTGAAATTTTCCTCGGCCTGTTCGATGGCCACTTGGGCCACCATTATGTGCTTCTCCGCCTCCTTTAAAAGGAGGAAGGAATTCTTTACTTCCAAGGCAATCTGGTCCTTTATGTTTTCCAGTGTATTCCGTGCCTGCTTTTCCCTGCTTACGTGGACTCCGACATTATATCTCGTTTTCCCCCATTCCCAGATATCCCAGTTGGCTACCGCCATGAGATACCATTCTTCCTGATTTTTGTATTTACTCCCCGCCAGATCGGGATCATCACCATATTTTGAATAGTTACCGACGACGCTCACTGAAGGATAGAGATCGCTCCTTGCCACGGTTATCGCCTCCTGTGAACTCCGAACCCTGAGATTATATTCTTTTATGATTGATCTCTTTTTTAAGGCCACTGCGAGGCACTCCCCTATATCCTTTTGGAAGAACGTATAGGTAAGGATATCCTCCACATCTACCGGATCATCGATATTACGGCGCAGTACGGTGTTGAATTTTGCCTTTGCCAGGGCAACTGCATTCTCGGCCCTTACGAGATCCTGCCGGCCGTTGGCCAGTTCAACTTCGGCATAGAGGAGATCATTTTTGGGAATAATTCCCACGTCAAAAAAATTCTGTGCTATATCGCGGTGTGCCTTCAGTTGCTCCACCGCCTGTCTGGCAACAGTGAGAATTCGTTCGGCCTTCAGGATACCGAAATAGGCCTCTTTGACTTCCAACACGACATCCTGTTTCGCCCTTGATTCGCCCATGCGGGATATTTCGACACCCAGTTTACTCATACGATAATTCCCCGAGATCTTACCCCCCGTATAGACTGGCTGTGCAACCTCCATTTCCCAGGTGTAATTATCCCGCGTTCCTATCTGGGTTCCCAGTGTTTTCGATGTCGGCGGTCCATTTAATTTTGTATAGTTATAGGATGTACTCAGCTTGGGATAAAAGGATGTCTTGGCCCCCTTCTCTCCCAGTTCCGAGGCCTTGATATCCTCTCTGGCCGAATCTATGATCACGCTTCGCTCCAGCGCTATATCGATACTTTCCTGCAACGTCAGCTTCGGCACATCACCATCGGATGATGCCGTCGCAACAGCGACAATCAAAACAAAGCAGACTGTTAGAATCAGATTTCTCATATAAAACTTTCTCACCATGATTGACTCCCTGTGCATTTATATCATCTCGACCGATTCCTTCATGACACCGAGAAGCTCATACATAGCTACTTCTCCCAAAGAAGAGTCAAGTTCCTTTACATTAATTTCGCGAACACTCAAAAGACTCTGTGCCGTCGCCAGTGTGTCCTCTGTCATGAGGACGCTGTTGGGAAAAGATCGATAGAGCGTCTGCAATCGCAATAGATAATTTACGGCATCTCCCACAGCAGTATAATCCATTTTCCTGTCGAATCCGACATTCCCCACAATGACCTCACCAGTATTGATGGCGGCTCCCATTTCCACCGAAAGGCCAAACTGTTTGAAATTCTCGTCGTTGATTTCAGCAAGTGTGTTCTTCATTTCGAGGGCGGCCCTGACGGCATGATCGGCACCCATTGTCCCGGAAAGGGGTGCGCCGAAAAAGGCAAGGAATCCATCACCTACATACTTATCCACCGTACCGTAATGTTTCAGTACGATATTTCCCATCCGTGAAAAGAAACTATTGAGCAACATCAGCGACTTCTCTGTGCCGATCTTCTCAACTATTTTCGAGAATCCCACCATTTCACAATTGAGGAGTGTCAATCTCTTCCGTTCCTCTATCTGTGACTTTTCCCTCTCGTCTCCATGGATTACACTATCGATAACCTCGCGGGGCACATATTTTTGAAAGAGCCTTCTCATACCCCGTTCACGTTCCACCTGACGGCTCGTCTCTCCATAGACAGTGGCATTATCAATGGCGCTTCCGACGGCCGATGCGATGGAAGCGATAAGATCTTTGTCGCTTCCGTCAAAACCACCGGTATTTTTATTGATAATCTCTATTACTCCTATAACCTTCCGCCGCGACAATAGGGGCACGCACAGGACAGATTGAACGGTAAGACCGATGTTTTCACCTATGTTGTCCACATAGAGGGGAGATTGTCCGACATCATTCACAATTGCCGATTCTCCCTGCTGGGCAACATGACCGGCAATCCCCTCGCCCAGCTTCATCCGGAATTCCTCGGGATATTCCATCTCAAGGTTAAAGGAACTCCTCACGTCAAGAGTATCGCCATCAATCAGAAAGAGCAGTCCCGCTTCCGTATCAAGTGCCACGTTGACCATTTCCATGGCATAACTGATAACCTTGTCCACATCAAAGGTTGAAGAGGCAATGGCATTACCTATCTGTCTCACCGTATCCATCTCTCGACTTCGCTTCGCTACGATGGAGTTGAGCCGATTCTTCTCCATGGCACATGAAATGCCCTGGGCCAGTATCTCCATGTATCTCTGAATAGCACAGAGCTTGGCGTGGTCTTCTGTGGCAACAACGAGTACGCCGAGCGTATCACCATTAGACTGAAAAGGAACGAATAGACAGGATCTGCCCCCCTGTAGAATTTCATCGGACAGGTCGTCACAATCCTCCACTATCAACGATGCCCGTCTCTTTGTCACCCTTTCAAAGATTGAATCTTTGCTGCGATATCTCGCACCCGGGGTAATATCGGCTTCTCTGGAAGAGATAACATCATGTATCAAAATAATATCGGGCTGTTCTCTATCCACTCCCGCAAGGGCAATCATATCAAGGGAAAAGGTTTTCTTGATTTCGTGGGCAATTGCGTGGATCGACACATCCTCCCCCGCTTTCCCATCGATAATTCGTGAAACAGCTTCCAGCGATTTCAGATAGTCCCTCCCCGCTTCATTCCTCTTCAGGAGGAGTATATTCTCATAGATGAAGGCGGCATTGCTCAACAGGGGCTTCAATTTTTCCGCATCTTCATTTTTGAAAACGGCTGCATCTTTTGCCCGTGAGACGGTGAGAACACCGACAACGCCGGTGGTCGTCTTTATCGGCATACAGACAAATGATTTCGTGCCGTACCAGGGCATACTCTTTCTTCCAAAGCGTCCGTCCTGCTCTATATCCCTGACAACGAGAGGCGTCCTGTTAACAACGGAATATTTGGCAATACTTGTGGAAAATTCGATGCGATCCCCCGCCTTTATACGACCTTCCAGTCCTATATTGAATTGCACGATGAAAGCGTCCCTCTTAGTGTTTTCCAGCATCAAGACCGATCCGATATCGGCCTTCGTCATTTTCAGTGCGCTCTTCAGTGCAGAATGGAGAATTTCGTCGGGATCGACCGTTACATATGAAAGTTCAGAGAGTTCCCTCATCGTTGCAATTTCCGAGGATCGCTCTTTTATCTCTTCAAAGGCATCGCGAAGGCGACTGTCAAGTGTCTTTAATTGATGATCGATTGTGTGAACTTCGTCTCCCACCGCCAGTGGGTCCCCTTCAGCTATTTGCGTAGCTTCTCTGGAAGCTGCGGCAATCCTGTCGATGATTTTTCGGAGAAGGTTAAAACTGAAAAAGGAAAAGATCAGAAAGACAGCCGATAGAGGAAGGATGTAGACGTCATTCAGGAGATTGTGTTTGGCGGCAAACCAGAGAAAACCGGCAGCGGGGATCAAAAAAAAGAAACTAAAGATGATTTGAAGTTTGTAATAGAGACTCTTGTTTTCCATCGATATTCCGTCCAACCGCTCTTTGAAGCTCATATTTCATCCTCCGCAATTGAAAAACCCATCATGTAACCTCAACGCCCTCCCTATACTTACCAGGATATGAGTTCACAGTTGATTCATAATACAAAACGCTGTAATTTTAAAGAAAAAACTGTGTTGGGAAGGTCTGGATGCGTCGACGTTAAAGGAGAGTATCATGGCCTATGATGATTTGAGAGAATTTATAGCGAAGGCACAGGAAATCGGTGAGTGCAGGTTACTGTATCCGATAGATCATCGTCGTCGATAACGGCATAGACCCCTATAACACCTCCGAAGTTCTCTGGGCACTGGGCAAGATGTGATCCTGCGACGGCCGTTGTCATCCTCCATGGCACCCCCGGTCTCCCCGGAGTTATCTGGGAGTCGCCGGAATCCAAACGAATCGGAACATCAGCTCAGTCGTCAGCCATCGTCCTGGCCTGCAAGCCCTATTGGTGGATTGATAAATTCCCGCCGTGCCCCTTCCGGGGTCAGGTCTCAACATTTGACATTTAGACCTCAAAAGATCCAACGGAATATCTCGTTCCCACGCTCCGGCGTGAGAATGCATAAGATTTGAATCGCTCCATATCGCGTTGGTCAGATAAGTATCCTGTTCTAGAAATTTCAGATTTCCAGTCACCTTCAAACACTCGCTTCTGCTATGTCATAACTGCCTGTTATCAACAATAGGGCAGCATCGTGAAAAGTTGATGATTTCAGGTGGCACAGAGCATTGGATAAACTGTTTTCCTTTTGACTTACCCATTGATACATTGTAAATTGAATGCGTTTCAGTAAGGAATGAAAAGCCAAAATGAGCACGGATCTACCATCAACGACAGGGAAAAAGAAGAAGAGGACCGAGATAAACTGTTTTTCTTGTCAGCATTTCTATATTACCCATGACCCGAGTTTTGCTTATGGATGTCGATCCCTGGGTTTCAAGTCACGTCTGCTACCCTCAATAGCGGTGTACGCGAACTCTGGAATGGATTGCCTTATGTTTCTTATGAAAGATAAAACTCAATCATCTTAAATCTCGATAAACTATACATCGGCACGATTTATAATACGTCTTATCTGATCACGGCAATGAAGATGAAAACCCCCCGACACAGAAACAGGCAGTAGACAACCGGGGCATGTCTCAACATTTGACATTCAGATACAGAAGATCCATTGACATAGACATGATCAAAGCCAAAAGGTAGCGATACGGATTGGGATACTTGATCGTGAATTATGTATACTCCCCGGAATTCTACCGATAATTGCGTCACCGGTCACTCCTGTGGTATTCATACAAAAAACAGAGACTATGTAGAGAAGCTGG